>JAHZAR010000031.1:7675-26764 GCA_019423835.1 Clostridiales bacterium
TGCGGAGGTTCCCATTGACAGACATTCGGAAGGGTTCAGGCTGATCACGAGAATTCAGGATGAGGCCCACCGGTTTGCCATAGAATATCACAGGAGTCTCAGGGGAAAGGCACAGGTACACTCAGTGCTGGACGACATCAGAGGAATTGGCCCTGCCAGAAGAAAGGCGCTTATGCGGCATTTTAAGACCATCGAGGCGGTCAGAGAGGCAGGCGTGGAGGAGCTTCTTTCAGTTCCGCAGATGAATCAGGCAGCGGCGGAGGCTGTTTACAGCTTCTTTCACAGTCAGGGGTGACAAATGACAAAAAAGATGGTACGATCAGAAAATATGAAAAACACATGACGCGGCAGGCCGACCGGGAACAAAAACCGCGGAAAGCGTGAACAGAGAAAAGAAAGAAAAGGAGAAACATGCCATGTATGGAGTAACGATCAAAGAGCTGATTGAGAAGATGGATCTGGAAAATATGACGCCGGAGCTGGATACGGAGAAAACGGTGCTGGTTCACCCGGATGTAAACCGTCCGGCTCTGCAGCTTACCGGCTTTTTCGATCACTTTGACAAGGAGAGAGTTCAGATAATCGGATATGTGGAGCAGGCCTATCTGGACACGCTCACAGACGACAGACGGCGCCAGGTCTATGACAAGCTGATTTCCAGCAAAATTCCATGTCTGCTTTACAGCCGCGGGATGAAACCGGACGAGTGCGTTCTGGAGCTGTGCAATTATTACGGAGTTCCCTGCATGGTATCGAAAAAGCCTACATCTAATCTGATGGCAGAGGTGATCCGCTGGCTGAATGTGAAGCTGGCCCCCATGATCAGCATTCACGGCGTTCTGGTCGATGTATTTGGTGAGGGTGTGCTGATTATGGGAGAGAGCGGAATCGGAAAGAGCGAGGCTGCTCTGGAACTGATTAAGAGGGGACACCGGCTGGTCAGCGATGATGTGGTCGAGATCAAGAGGGTCAGCGATGACACTCTCATTGGCTCTGCGCCTGATATTACCCGCCACTTTATTGAGCTTCGCGGAATTGGGATCATAGATGTGAAAACCCTGTTCGGTGTGGAGAGCGTGAAGGACACCCAGTCTATCGACATGGTGATCAAGCTGGAGGAATGGGACAAGGATAAAGAGTATGACCGCCTGGGAATGGAGGATCAGTATATTGAGTTTCTGGGAAACAAGGTAGTGTGTCACTCTATCCCGATCCGTCCGGGCAGAAATCTGGCAATTATTGTAGAGTCGGCCGCTGTCAATTACAGACAGAAGAAGATGGGCTACAATGCGGCAAAGGAGCTCTACAACCGTGTTCAGGCCAATCTGGCTGTTAAAAACGATTAGAGGCTCAAAACCTGCTTTTTGCCGGAAGCGCGCTCCGCTTGCAAAAAGCCCCACTTCCTCTGTTCACCATGGGAGCGCCGGAAAAATAGAAAGGAAAAAGACAGCTTATGCATGATTTTTATGAGAGTCTCTGTGAGGCTGCAGGGAGGGAAGCCGTGAGGCTCCATGAACCGATGGGCCTGCACACTACCTTCCGGACCGGAGGCAAGACCGCATTTTTTGCGGCTGTGCAGAATGAGGCGGCGCTGCGGCGCGTGATACTTCTGTGCAGAGAGCAGGGCATACCATTTTATCTCCTGGGAAACGGAAGCAACCTTTTAGTGGGAAGCAGAGGTTTTGACGGAGTGATGATCAAGCTGGAGGGAGAATTCCTTGACTGCAGACTGGAAAAAGAGAGGCAGGCCGGGGACGGCAGCGTGTCTGTCTGCGCGGGGGCCGGACTTCTGCTCTCACGAATCGGACGTCTGGCTCTGGAAAATGGCCTTACGGGCTTCGAGTTTGCGGCAGGGATTCCCGGCACTCTGGGCGGCGCCGTGGTGATGAACGCCGGTGCCTACGGAGGGGAGATGAAGGACATTCTGCGTTCCGTACGTGTGATGGAGCGAGACGGAGAGATCCGTGAGCTTCTGGCAGAGGACCTTGCCCTGTCTTACCGACACAGCTGTATCCCGGAGAGAGGGCTGGCGGTTCTTTCCGCAAGGCTGGCTCTCAGAAAGGGGGAGAAGGCAAAGATACAGGCCAGGATGGAGGAACTTTCCGCAGCCAGAAGGGAGAAGCAGCCCCTGGAATACCCCAGCGCGGGAAGCACATTTAAAAGACCGGAGGGCCATTTTGCCGGAAAGCTCATCCAGGATGCAGGGCTGAAGGGCTATTCCGCAGGCGGGGCCCAGGTTTCCGAAAAGCATGCAGGCTTTGTCATCAACAGGAACCAGGCTGCACCTGAGGACATAAAAACACTGATAGAGGAAGTACAGAAGAGAGTATGGGAGGCGTCGGGCGTGTGGCTGGAGCCGGAGGTAAAGTTTCTGGGCTTTGAGAATGAGAATGGCCGGAAGCTCTGCAGAGGCGGGCAGGAGGCAGACGGCGCGAAGAAGGAGTAGATTATGCGTCTTGTCATAGTAACGGGAATGAGCGGAGCCGGAAAGACAACGGCCCTTAAAATGCTTGAGGACATGGGCTTTTACTGTGTGGATAACCTTCCAATCCAGCTGGTGGGAAAGTTTGCAGAGCTGATAAGCGCCGGAAGGGGAGAACACAGCCGGGCGGCACTGGGAATTGATATCAGAAGCGGAGAATCCCTGGAAGAACTGGGAGCCGTTCTGAAGGAATGGGACCAGAAGAGCTTTCCCTATGAGATTCTGTTTCTGGATGCCAGCGACGAAGTCCTCATCAAGCGGTATAAGGAAACCAGGAGGAGCCATCCGCTGGCCGGCCTGGAACGGATTGACCGGGGAATTGAGAGGGAGCGGAGGAGAGTGGCCTTTCTGAAAAAGAGGGCCGATTATATCCTCGACACCAGCATGCTTCTGACAAAGGAGCTGCGGATGGAGCTGGAAAAAATTTTCGTGTCCAATGAGGACTACAGAAGCCTGTTTGTGACTGTGCTCAGCTTTGGATTTAAGTATGGCATACCGGTGGATGCAGATCTGGTGTTTGATGTGCGCTTTCTGCCGAATCCCTACTATGTGGAGGAACTGAAAAATCATACAGGAAATGAGGCGAAGGTGCAGGAGTTTGTCATGCGAGGAGGGCTGGCGGAAGAATTCCTGAAAAAGCTCTATGATATGATTGTCTTTCTCCTTCCCCACTATGTGGAGGAGGGAAAAAATCAGCTTGTCATCGCTGTGGGCTGTACCGGAGGAAAGCATCGCTCCGTTGCCATTGCCAACCAGCTCTATGAGAGGCTTTCCTCTGAGGAAAATATAGGCCTCAAGATTGAGCACAGGGATATCGAGAAGGACAGCAGGAGAAAGCAGGAGGGTTAGATTTGTCTTTTTCTTCACATGTGAAAGAGGAGCTGTCGAGGCAGGTGAGTCCTGCCAGACACTGCCAGATAGCGGAGACAGCGGCTATTCTGAGCCTGTGCGGGAAGGTTCACATTACGGAGGACAACAGCTACACCATACGGATCCATACGGAAAATGTGGCTGTTGCCAGAAAATACTTTACTTTATTGAAAAAAGCATTTAATATTAGAGCGGATGTGGCAATCCGCAGGAATGCATTTCTGAAGAAAAACAGAACATATACAGTGGCAGTCAGAAAAAATGAGGATGCAGTGAGAGTGCTGCAGGCGGCCCGGCTTCTCTGCGAGGACGGGGATGTATCTGAGAATATGTCTGTTGTCAAAAATCTGATTATTCAGAATTCCTGCTGCCGGAGAGCCTTTATCCGGGGAGCCTTTCTGGCTGCGGGCTCCATCAGTGATCCGGAAAAATTTTATCATTTTGAGATTGTCTGTGCTTCTGTGGAGAAAGCAGAGCAGCTCAGGGAGATCATAGCCACTTTTTCCATCGAGGCGAAAATAGTTGTCAGAAAGAAGTATTATGTGGTATATATTAAAGAGGGCAGTCAGATCGTGGAGATCCTCAGTGTCATGGAGGCTCCTGTAGCTCTGATGGAGCTTGAGAACATCAGAATTCTCAAGGAGATGAGAAACAGTGTGAACCGACAGGTCAACTGTGAAACTGCCAATATTAACAAGACAGTGTCCGCTGCCGTCAAGCAGCTTGAGGATATTGCGTATATCAGGGACACAGTCGGACTGGACTATCTGCCTGAATCGCTAGCTGAGATCGCCCAGGCGAGATTGGAACGGCCAGATGCGACTTTAAAGGAACTTGGAGAAGCCCTCAGTCCGCCGGTGGGCAAATCAGGAGTTAATCACCGGCTCAGGAAGGTCAGCGCCATTGCTGAAAACCTGCGGGGACAGAGAGCGCAGCAGTAGGAATTGTTCCTTAAAAGAATGAGGAGGAAAGTTATGAGAAGTAAAGAAATCACAATCGAACTGGCATCAGGTCTGGAGGCGCGCCCGGTTGCCATGCTGGTGCAGGTGGCAAGCCAGTACGAGAGCCGCATTTATATGGAATACGCCAACAAGAAGGTAAACGCCAAGAGCATTATGGGAATGATGTCTCTTGTACTTCCCGTCGGTGAGAAGGTGACTGTCACAGCAGACGGAAGCGATGAGGAGCTGGCGATTGAGAATATCGAGAAGTACCTGTCTGCACAGTAGGGAGCGGGATATCCGCTGTGGGAATGATCAGTAGAAACGATACGGAGGGAGCAGCTGAGCTGTATCCCTCCTTTTTGCTCAGCAGGAAAGTCCCTGCTGCCAGCCGTGTCTGCCCGCGCTGTTCTTGTGCGGGAGGGGGAAGACAGAGGGCAGAGACTAGTGGTCGCCAAACGAAGATTTTTGTGGTACACTATCGTCATGGGACATGAAAAAACGGAAATTGAGATTAAGGTATAGATTCAAGGAAAAGGAGACTACATGGCTTTTACACATCTTCATGTGCATACAGAGTACAGCCTGCTGGACGCGGCATCCAAGATAAAGGAGCTGGTGGCGAGGGCGAAGGAGCTGGGCATGGACAGTCTGGCAATCACCGATCACGGCGTCATGTACGGTGTGATTGACTTTTACCGCGCTGCCAGGGAGGTCGGGATTAAGCCTGTTCTGGGCTGCGAGATCTACGTTGCTCCGGGTTCCAGATTTGACCGGGAGATCGGGGCAGGAGAGGATAAATACTATCATCTGATTCTGCTGGCAGAAAATAATGAAGGCTATCAGAATCTGATGAAAATTGTGTCCACAGGCTTTGTGGAGGGCTTTTATTATAAGCCCAGGGTGGACTTTGAAACTCTGGAGCGGTACAGCAGAGGACTTATCTGTCTTTCCGCGTGCCTGGCGGGGGAGGTGCAGAGAAATCTGGCCCGCGGCATGTATGAGGAGGGCAAAAAGGCAGCTCTCAGGTATCAGAGGATTTTCGGGGAGGGAAACTTTTTCCTGGAGCTTCAGGATCACGGAATTCCCATGCAGAAAACCGTAAACCAGGGGCTTCTGCGCATGAGTCAGGACACGGGCATCCCCCTTGTGGCCACCAATGACTGCCATTATATCTACAGGGAGGATGAGAAATCCCACGATATTCTGCTCTGTATCCAGACAGGAAAAAAGGTGGCAGATGAGAACCGGATGCGCTATGAGGGCGGCCAGTATTATCTGAAGTCCGAGGAGGAGATGAAGAGTATCTTCCCTTATGCCCTGGAGGCCCTTGAGAACACGCACAGAATTGCAGAGCGCTGCAATGTGGAGATTGAATTCGGCGTCACGAAGATCCCCCAGGTCGATGTGCCGGGAGGAAAGACCTCCTGGGAATACTTAAATGAGCTGTGCGAGGAGGGATTCCGGACACGGTATCCGGACGACGACGGCGCCCTGAGAAAGAGGCTTGACTATGAGCTGTCCGTGATCCGGTCCATGGGATATGTGGACTATTTTCTCATTGTCTGGGATTTTATTCACTTTGCCCGCTCCCACGATATTATGGTGGGGCCGGGGCGGGGATCTGCGGCGGGAAGCATTGTGTCCTACTGCCTCAGGATCACAGATATTGATCCCATCCGCTACAATCTGCTCTTTGAGCGCTTTCTGAACCCGGAGCGGGTGTCCATGCCGGATATTGATATCGACTTCTGCTTTGAAAGGCGCCAGGAGGTCATCGACTATGTGGTTCAGAAGTACGGCAGGGACCGGGTGGTTCAGATTGTCACCTTCGGTACCCTGGCAGCCAAGGGTGTGGTCAGGGACGTGGGAAGAGTGCTCGACATGCCCTATGCAAAGTGCGATGCAGTGGCCAAGATGATACCGGGTGATCTGGGCATGACACTTGACAAGGCTTTAAAGACACCGGAGCTTCGGGAGGCCTATGACAGCGATCCGGAGATCAAATATCTGATTGACATGAGCCGAAGACTCGAGGGGCTTCCGCGGCATACATCCATGCATGCGGCCGGCGTCGTGATCAGCCGGAATAAGGTAGATGAGTACGTGCCTCTCTCAAGGGCTGCAGACGGCTCCATCACCACTCAGTTTACCATGACTACTCTGGAGGAGCTGGGGCTTTTAAAGATGGACTTTCTGGGGCTGCGTACCCTCACGGTGATCCAGAATGCCGTACGGCAGGCAGAAAAGACACACCATATTAAGATTGACTTAAACAAGATTGACTATAATGACAGGGCGGTGCTGGAATCCCTGGGAACAGGGAAGAATGACGGTGTGTTCCAGCTGGAGAGCAGCGGGATGAAGAGCTTTATGAAGGAGCTGAAGCCGGAGAATCTGGAGGATATTATCGCCGGAATCTCCCTGTACCGGCCGGGTCCTATGGATTTTATTCCCAAGTATCTGAAGGGAAAGAACGACAGGGCTTCCATCACCTATGACTGTCCCCAGCTGGAGCCCATTCTGAGCCCCACCTACGGCTGTATCGTCTATCAGGAGCAGGTAATGCAGATCGTGCGGGATCTGGCCGGCTACACCCTGGGGCGGAGCGACCTGGTGCGCCGCGCCATGTCAAAGAAGAAGGCGGCTGTTATGGAAAAGGAGCGGCAGAACTTCGTCTACGGAAATCCGGAGGAGGGAGTGAAGGGCTGCATCGCAAACGGGATCGATGAGAAGACGGCGAACACCATCTACGACGAGATGATCGACTTTGCCAAATACGCCTTCAACAAGTCACACGCTGCGGCCTATGCGGTAGTTTCTTACCAGACTGCCTATCTGAAGTATTACTATCCGGTGGAGTTCATGGCGGCTCTTATGACATCTGTGAAGGACAATGTGACCAAGGTCTCCGAGTATATCCTCACCTGCCGGCAGATGGGAATGAAAATCATGCCTCCCGACATCAATGAAGGGGAGGGAGGTTTCTCTGTGTCAGACGGCGCTATCCGCTATGGCCTGTCGGCCATCAAGAGTGTGGGACAGAGTGTGGTGGATGAGATTGTGAAGGAGAGGACAGCGAGAGGCCCCTTTGTCTCCCTGGCAGATTTTATTGACCGGATGAGCAACAAGGAGGTCAATAAGAGGACCATTGAGAGCTTCATTAAATCCGGCTCCCTGGACAGTCTGCCCGGTACGAGAAAGCAGAAGTTTCTGGTATCGGCCGCCCTTCTGGAGCAGAAAAATAAAGAAAAGAAAAATTCCATGGAGGGTCAGATGTCTCTGTTCGACTTTGTGGAGGAGGAAGAAAAAGAACAGTTCCAGATTACATTTCCGGATGTGGGAGAGTACACGAAAGAGGAGCTTCTGGCCTTTGAGAAGGAAATGCTGGGCGTTTACGTCAGCGGTCATCCGCTGGAGGAGTATATGGACCTCTGGAAAAAGAACGTCACCGCCGTTTCCTCGGACTTCATCGTAGACGAGGAGGAAGGCCATGCCAGGGTGAGAGATGGCTCCTATGTGACAATCGGAGGCATGATTACGGAAAAAACGGTCAAAACTACCAGACAGAATAAGATGATGGCGTTTATCACCGTGGAGGATCTGGCGGGAACCGTGGAGGTGCTGATCTTCCCGAAGGATTATGAGAAAAAGCGGGATCTCCTGATTGTGGATGAAAAGGTATTCGTCCAGGGGAGAGTTTCCGTCGGGGACGATCCGGTGGGAAAAATGATTTGTGAAAGAATTATCCCATTTTCCATGGTTCCGAAGGAGATCTGGCTGAAATATCCGGACAAGGAGTCCTATTTTGCGGCGGAACAGGAGCTTCTCGAACTGCTCCGGCTCAGCGAGGGGAAGGATCAGGTTGTGATATATCTTGAGGCAGAGCGGGCCAAAAAAGTGCTTCCGGCTAACTGGAATGTGAGCGCCGACGAAACCCTGCTCAGAAACCTTTCTGCAAAACTTGGTGAAAAAAATGTCAGAGTCGTGGAAAAAACTATTGAAAAGATAGGAAAAATGAATTAGAATGGACACGATAAAATACAGAAACATTTGTGTTTTGATAGATGTGGCAAATGGAGGTAGAGGAAGATGGCAAAAGAAGTAAAGACAATCGGCGTTCTCACCAGCGGCGGCGACGCACCGGGAATGAATGCGGCAATCCGCGCGGTAGTCAGAACAGCAATCAACAAGGGGCTGAAGGTAAAGGGTATTATGAGGGGATACGCCGGACTTCTCCAGGAGGAGATTGTGGACATGAACGGTCTGAGTGTTGCTGATATTATCGGGCGCGGCGGCACGGTGCTGTATACAGCCAGATGCCCTGAGTTTACGACTGCTGAGGGCCAGCAGAAGGGAGCGGAAATCTGCCGCAAGCACGGCATCGACGGCCTTGTGGTAATCGGAGGCGACGGCTCCTTCAAGGGGGCCGGAAAGCTGTCTGCTCTGGGGATCAATACAGTCGGTCTTCCGGGAACCATTGACCTGGATATTGCCTGCACCGATTACACCATCGGTTTTGACACCGCAGTGAATACGGCCATGGATGCCATCGACCGTGTGCGCGATACATCCACATCCCATGAGCGCTGCAGCATCATCGAGGTAATGGGCCGCAATGCCGGATACATTGCCCTCTGGTGCGGCCTTGCAAACGGAGCGGAGGATATTCTGCTTCCAGAGAGATATGACGGCAATGAGCAGGAGCTGATCAGCCGCATTATCGAGAACCGCAAGCGCGGCAAGAAGCATCACATTATTATCAACGCTGAGGGAATCGGACACTCTGCTTCCATGGCCAGGAGAATTGAGGCTGCCACAGGAATCGAGACAAGAGCAACGATCCTGGGCTACATGCAGAGGGGCGGAGCGCCTACCTGCAAGGACAGAGTATACGCATCCATCATGGGAGCAAAGGCTGTGGAGCTTCTGTGCGCCGGAAAGAGCAACCGCGTAGTGGCATATAAGCACGGCGAGTATGTGGACTATGACATTCAGGAAGCTCTGAACATGAAGAAGGATATTTCCGAGGAGCAGTACAATATCAGCAAGATGCTGGTTCGCTGAAACAGGCAGAAGGCCGTCCTTTGGAAAGAGAAAAGATGACAGTTCAGAAAGAGACATCAGGACGTGGAGAAACGTCCTGGTGTCTTTTTGTACGGACAGGACGGACAGAGGATATCATGCAGCTGCAGAGCTGAAAAGCGGCAGACCGGGGCCTGAGAGGCAAAAAAACTGAAAGGGGATGACAGAGGATAATGGGAGAAAACATGGTGCTCTGCGGAGCCAACTCCTATGTGGAGAAATACTATTTTAACGAAAAATTCAGCGGCCTTCCTGAAGCAGTGAAGGAGGAGCTTCAGATCATGTGCGTCATGTTTACGGAGGATGTGGGTGGCGTGCTGACACTGGAATTTACGCCGGAGGGAGAGCTTCAGTTTAAGGTGGCATCTGCCGATACGGACTACCTGTTTGATGAGATAGGAAGCGCACTGAAAATTAAGCAGTACCAGAGAGAAAAGAGAGAGCTGCTGGAATCTCTGGAGCTTTACTACCGGGTATTCATCCGGGAGGACGGAGAGAAAATTGCAAAGCTTCTGAAGAAGGCTGAGGAGATGGAGGCGGCAGAGAAGGCCGGACAGGAAGGAATAGAGGAGCCGGAGACCAGAAAGGAGAGGGATGGGCTTCAGGAAGAGGGGACGCAGGAGAGCGGGAAAGGGCAGGACAGATGAAGCTGAAAATCGGAAATGTGGAGCTTGACAGCCCGGTGGCCCTGGCGCCCATGGCGGGAGTGACGGATCTGCCCTTTCGCATCCTCTGCAGAGAGCAGGGGTGCGGTCTGATGTGCACGGAGATGGTCAGTGCCAAGGCTCTTCTCTACAAGAACAGAAATACGAAGCCCCTTCTGGAGACGAAACCGGAGGAGCGGCCTGTGGCAGTCCAGCTTTTTGGCTCTGACCCTGATATCATGAGTGAGATGGCCCTGATGCTGGAGGAAGGGCCATACGATATCATTGATGTCAATATGGGCTGCCCGGTTCCGAAGATTGTAAACAACGGAGAGGGCTCAGCCCTGATGAAAAATCCGAAGCTGGCAGGGGAGATCCTGTCGGCCATGACGAGAAAGCTGAAAAAGCCTGTGACAGTCAAGTTCCGCAAAGGGTTTAACGATGAGAGCGTCAATGCCGTGGAGTTTGCAAAGATGGCGGAGCAGAGCGGGGCGGCGGCTGTGGCAGTCCATGGGAGAACCAGGGAACAGTTTTATTCTGGAAAGGCTGACTGGGACATTATCCGGAGGGTGAAGGAGGCGGTGAGTATTCCGGTCATCGGAAACGGGGATATTTTCACACCCCAGGATGCCGGGAGAATGATGGAGGAAACCGGCTGCGACGGAGTGATGGTGGCCAGAGGAGCCAAGGGAAATCCGTGGATTTTCAGCAGGATTGACCATTATCTGAAAACAGGTGAGGTGCTGCCAAAGCCGGAGCCGGAGGAAGTGAAGCAGATGATCCTGCGCCATGCCGCCCTTCTCGCAGAATTTAAGGGCGAGTATACGGCCATGCGGGAGATGAGAAAGCACGTGTCCTGGTACACAGCCGGATACCCCCATTCGGCTGCCCTCCGCAATGACATAAACCTGGTGGAAACCATGGAGGAACTTCAGGAGCTGGTGCTTAAGCGGATGTAGAAAATGCAGAGAACGGCAGCAGCCCGGCAGACTTCTCCCGGCGGCAGCGGCGATACTGCAAAAACCTTGTAAATATGAGCATTCGGGGGGATCTATTCTTGACATCGCCGATCAATTCAGTTATAATATTGCGATGCGGAATGAAGAACAGAGAAAAAGAGAAAAACAGATGCCAAAGTAAGATGCGGCACAGGAATAGAAGGGATGATTTCCCTATAAAATGTATCCGAAAGGAAGGAAAGTATCATGGCAGATAAGAAACACATTCTCACTTACACAGGCTTAAAGCAGTACGAGGACGAGCTGCAGGATTTAAAGGTGAACAAGCGTCAGGAGATCGCCCAGAAGATCAAGGAAGCGAGAGAGCAGGGCGACCTGTCTGAGAACGCAGAGTACGACGCTGCTAAGGATGAGCAGAGAGATATTGAGGCAAGGATTGAGCAGCTGGAAAAGCTCTTAAAAAATGCGGAAGTTGTTGTTGAGGAGGAGATTGACCTTGAGAAGATCAACATCGGCTGCCGCGTAAAGCTCCTCGATGTAGAGGAGGATGAGGAGATGGAGTTCAAGATTGTGGGCTCCACAGAGGCAAACAGCCTTCAGAATAAGATTTCCAACGAGTCGCCGGTGGGCCATGCGCTGCTTGGCAAGAAGGTGGGCGACGTAGTGGATGTAGAGACACAGGCAGGAATGATCCAGTACAAGGTGCTGGAGATCCAGAGAGTATCATAAATAACCGCACAAAGGAGTGAAGACAGTGGCAGAGCAGCAGAACAACAGAGAAGAGCAGGAGTTAAACCATTTATTAAAGGTGCGCCGTGAGAAACTTTCCGAGCTTTGCGAAAGCGGAAGGGATCCGTTCCAGATCACGAAGTACGATGTGACAGCGCACAGCATGGAGGTAAAGGAAAACTACGAGGAGATGGAGGGCAAAGAGGTATCCCTGGCAGGACGAATGATGTCCAAGCGTGTCATGGGAAAGGCGTCCTTCTGCAACCTCCAGGATTTGCAGGGAAATATTCAGTCTTACGTTGCAAGGGATGACATCGGCGAGGAGGCCTACAAAGATTTCAAGAAGCTGGATATCGGCGATATTATCGGTATCCGCGGAGTAGTGTTCAAGACAAAGACAGGCGAAATTTCCATCCATGCAAAGAGTGTTGAGCTGCTCTCCAAGAGCCTTCAGATCCTTCCGGAGAAGTTCCACGGACTGACTAACACAGACATGCGCTACCGTCAGAGATATGTGGATCTGATCATGAATCCGGAGGTAAAGAATACCTTTATCAAGCGCTCCCAGATCGTAAAGGAGATCAGGAATTTCCTGGACGGCAGGAACTTCATGGAGGTGGAGACCCCGGTTCTCGTTGCCAACGCAGGCGGCGCCAACGCAAGGCCGTTCCAGACACACTTCAACGCTCTGGACGAGGACGTGAATTTAAGAATTTCCCTTGAGCTCTACTTAAAGAGGCTGATTGTCGGGGGAATGGAGCGTGTTTACGAGATCGGACGCGTATTCAGAAACGAGGGAACCGATACAAAGCACAACCCGGAGTTTACCCTTCTGGAGGTTTACCAGGCATTTACCAATTATGAGGGAATGATGGAGCTGACAGAGACCATGTTCCGTGAGGTGGCCAGAAAGGTGCTGGGAACCCTTCAGGTTGAGTACGACGGCGAGATTATCGATCTGGAGAAGCCCTTTGCCCGCATTACCATGATCGATGCCGTGAAGCAGTACAGCGGCGTGGACTTCAGAGAAATCCATACAGACGAGGAGGCAAAGGCGGCAGCCAGGGAGCATAACATCCAGTTTGAGGCCCGCCACAAGAAGGGCGACATCCTGAACCTGTTCTTCGAGGAGTACGTGGAGGATAAGCTGGTTCAGCCTACCTTCGTCACCGATCACCCGGTTGATATCTCCCCGCTTTCCAAGAGAAAGCCCCAGGATCCGGAGTATACAGAGCGCTTCGAGCTCTACATTACCCGCAGGGAGTTTGCAAACGCTTATTCTGAGTTAAATGATCCTATTGATCAGAGAGAGAGATTTTTAGCCCAGGAGGCTTTAAAGGCAGCAGGAGACGACGAGGCCTGCTCCATGGACGAGGATTTCATCAACGCCCTGATGATCGGCATGCCGCCGACAGGAGGCCTTGGAATCGGCATCGATCGGTTCGTTATGCTGCTGACCAACTCCTACGCTATCAGGGATGTACTGCTCTTCCCCACCATGAAGTCGCTGGATGCGAAGAAAGGAGAGGGCAGGACAGTGCAGGCGGCAGAAACCCAGGCGCCTTCGGCATTTGCCAGCGTATCTGCAGCTCAGCCGCAGCTTGACCTTTCCAAGGTTAAGATTGAGCCGCTGTTTGAGGACTTCGTGGACTTTGATACCTTCTCTAAATCTGATTTCAGGGTAGTGAAGATAGAGGCCTGCGAGGCAGTTCCGAAGTCAAAGAAGCTTCTGAAGTTTACTTTAAATGACGGCACGGAGCGCAGACGCACCATTTTAAGCGGAATCCACGAGTACTATGAGCCGGAGCAGCTGGTTGGAAAGACCTGCGTGGCCATCACCAATCTGCCTGCCAGAAAGATGATGGGCATCGACTCCGAGGGAATGCTGATTTCCGCTGTGTATGAGTATGACGGACATGAGGGACTGAATCTCCTGATGTTAGACGACGTGATTCCGGCAGGTGCGAAGCTGTACTAAAGCGGACGCAAGGCAACGATTTTTCGTTATAAAACATCGCCGTGCGGCAAAGGCACGGCAAATATCAAATATGCATTAGGCAAGAAGGACATTTTTCCAAAAGAAATTTTGGAGAAGTGTCCTTTTTTCTGCGCTCTTCCTATCCTTTCCCCGGCGGGCTGACAGTCCCGTGGCTCTGACGCCAGCTGCGGGGCGACTCTCCGTAGATATTTTTAAAGGCCCTGGAAAAGTGCAGCTGGTTGGCGTATCCTACAGCGTTTGCAATGTCACCGACAGAAAGGCTCGTAAGCTTCAGAAGTTCGGCAGCCTTTGACATCCTGTAATTGAGCAGAAATTCCTGAGGCGGGCGCCCCATGGCATCTCGGGATATTTTTCCGCAGTAGCTGCGGTTCAGGCCGCAGAAGGCGGCAATATCCTCGATAGAAATATCATTCTGAAAATTCTGCTCGATAAAAGAAATCGCCTCTTTAATATAGAAATCTCTGAGACGGCCGGTAGAGCGGAGGCGAACTGATTCGCAGGAGCGTGTCAGATAGTCGATGAACAGGTAGAGGTGCCCCATCAGATGGAAGGGGGAGAGGCTGCTGTTCCTGACAATATAGAGCATTTCATCCTTCATATTTTCGCGCAGTTCCTTAGAGTGGGCGCGGTAAATCGGGCAGTCCAGGCTGAAGCCGGCCAGGCTTACAGATTCCCTGGCTCTCAGGCCGTCAAACTCGATCCAGGTATACTCCCATGGGAGTTCCCTGTTTGCAATGTAGGTGGTAATCTGGTTGGGGAAGATCAGGAAGCCCTGGCCGCTTTTTACCTGGTAGGTCTGGGTAATTCCCTTGGAATCGTCGGCCATCAGGGTACCGGTGCCTGAGATCACGTAGTGGAACAGATAGTGGTTTCTGGCCGCCGGCCCGTATGAGTGGGAGGGCTCGCACTGCTCCCACCCAAACTGATAGAGGCTCATGTCAATAAAATTTTCATTTGGAAAAACGGAAAAAAGCAAATCACTCATAGTTCTGTCTCCTTTAAGTAAACGGAGGAGTCCGGCTGCAGAGGTTCCAGGCGGATCTGCGCAGCAGACGCTGAAAGAAAACTGTTTTGATTATATACCAAAATGCCAGATGACTTCAACGAAAAAGGGAAAACACAGCAAAAAGGTATAAAAAGAAAAAAATGCCGATATTTATAGACGCATTTTGGTATGTTATACTTTTGATACAAAAAGAAAAAAGCAGGCCGGCTTGAAAAGGAGAGGGAAGAAGGATGAGAAAAAGAAAAAATATAGCAGTAAGCATACTGACCGCCTTTGCGGTGCTGGCGGGGATGACGGGATGCGGGGGAAAAGGAGACACAGAAGGAAAGACAGAGATTGAAATCCTGCAGTATAAACCGGAGGCCGCCAGATATTTTGACGAGCTGGAGGAGGAGTTTAATGCGTCTCATGATGATATTCACCTGACGATCGAGTCCCCCAATGACGCGGCAACTATTTTAAAAACCAGGTTTATCCGGGAAGATTACCCGGATATTATCGGGATTGGGGGAGACATCAATTTCTCCTACTATGTAGACGCGGGGATTCTGGCCGATCTGTCCTCCTATGAAAATCTGAAGGAAATCAAGCCGGCTTATCTGGATATTCTGGAGAATCTGGAGCTGGTTCCCACAGAGGGAACCTACGGCCTTCCCTATGCGGCCAATGCGGCCGGCATTCTCTATAACAGAGAGATGTTTGAAGAACATGGATGGGAGATACCGGAAACCTGGGAGGAGCTGATGAGCCTGTGCAGTCAGATTGAGGAGACGGGCATCCAGCCTTTCTACTTTGGATTCAAGGATGTGTGGACCTGTCTGGCTCCGTGGAACGCTCTGGCAGTCAACCTGGCTCCAGCCGATCTGTGCAGGCAGGTCAACAGAGGGGAGACTACCTTTGCCGAGCACTACAGGGAGACCTGTGAAAAGTATCTGGAGCTCCTGCCGTACGGGCCGTCGGATCCCTTCGCCTATGGATATAACGACGCCTGTATGGCCTTTGCCAATGGAAAGGCCGCCATGTATCCGATTGGAAGCTATGCGGTTCCCCAGATTCTTTCCACGAATCCGGAGATGGACATTGATTCCTTTGTTATGCCGGCTAACAGCGATGCGTCTGAGAACACTCTGAATTCCGGAGTGGATCTGCTGTTCAGCGTGACGGAAGCCTGCGAGAACAAGGAGGCCGCCTACGAGGTGCTGGATTTCCTGATGGAAAAGGAGAATGTGCAGAAATATATAGACGCTCAGAACGCTATCCCCTGCAGAGAGGGAGAGTTTGAGCTGGCCCCTATGCTTGACGGAATGAAGCCTTATATAGAAGCCGGCAATATGAAGGATTTTCAGGATCACTACTATCCGTCGGAAATGGCCGTGGACGCCCAGATCCAGACGTTCCTGATCAATAAGGATGTGGACGCCTTCCTTCAGAAGTTTGATTCAGACTGGGTACGGTATAACCGGGATACGATCCGAAAGGTTCAGGAATATGAGAAAGAGCACGGAGACGGGCAGCAGGCCGCGTCTGAAAGGAGAGAGTCGAAATGAAAAATATGAAGGAGAGCAGGCGGACCTATCTGCTTATTACACTTCCCATACTGGCGCTTTTTATCTGCTTTAACACAGTGCCTCTGATCCGGGGATTTCTGTACAGCTTTACAAATTTCAGGGGCTTTGGAGATTACGACTGGGTGGGGCTGCGCAATTATATTGATCTGTTTCAGGATGCCAGGGTAGGGCAGTCCTACTGGTTTACCTTTAAGCTCGCCATTGCGGCCACAATCATCACCAATATTTTAAGCCTTCTGCTGGCTCTGGGACTGAACAGCAGAATCAGGGGAAAGAGCTTTTTCAGAGCCGCCTATTTTCTGCCGAATGTGCTGGGAGCTCTGGTAGTCGGCTATATCTTTAACTATCTGTTTACCTACATTCTTCCGGCGATCGGCTCCGCGCTGGGGATCGATGCGATTTCCTCAAGCCTTTTGTCCAATAAGGATACGGCCTGGATTGCCATCGTGGTGGTGTGTGCCTGGCAGGCGATTGCCATGAATACGATCATCTACATTTCAGGGCTTCAGACTGTGCCGGAGGATGTCTATGAGGCGGGGGCCCTGGACGGAGCCACAGGCCTGAAAAAGTTTATCCACCTGACATTTCCTCTGATCCTCCCGTTTTTTACCATCAACATGGTGCTCTGCGTTAAAAACTTCCTGATGGTATTTGATCAGATTATGGCCATGACCAAGGGAGGCCCGGCCCAGAGTACGGAATCTATTTCCTACCTGATTTACAACAATGGAATGTCCGGAGGGCAGTTCGGCTTTCAGAGTGCCAACGCGGTCATCTTCTTTATTGTGATTGTTGCCATCTCTGTCACTCAGATGGTTATTTCTTCAAGGAAGGAGGAGCAGCTGTAATGAAATCCAAAGAGAAAACAAACCGAATCGTTATGCTTCTTCTGGCAGCAGGCCTGATTACCATCGCTTTTCCGCTCTATATGACGGTGATCATCGCATTCAAGCAGCCGACGGAGATGACCACAGAACTGTCAAGCATCCTGTCTCTGCCAAAGACCTGGAGCCTGGACAATTTCCGGGAGGCAATGGCGGTGACAGACTTCTGGAATTCTCTGAAAAACAGTATTCTGATTACAGTAGCGACGGTTTTCCTGTCCATTGTGCTTCACTCGCTGATGGGATACGCCGTGGGGCGGAACAAGGCCCGCAGCCGTTTCTACCGCTTTGTGTATATGTTTATTGTCAGCGGAATGTTCGTGCCGTTTGCAATCCTGATGATGCCTCTGGCAAAACAGACGGCTCAGATGGGACTGGGAAACTGGGTGGGCGTGGTCTTACTCTATGTTGTGTTCTACATGCCGATGAACGTGCTGCTGTATTCCGGCTATCTGACGAATATTCCAACTGCCCTGGAGGAGGCTGCCCGGGTGGACGGGGCGGGAACCTGGAAGACCTTCTGGAAGGTTATCTTCCCGGTTATGAAGCCAATGCACGCTACAGTGGCGATCATCACGTCCCTGGCTGTGTGGAACGATGTAATGACGCCCCTTGTCATCATGGCCGGGCAGGGAGAGAATACCCTCCCGCTGGCACAGCTGAATTTCCAGACACAGTTCGGAACAAATTATAACCTGGCGTTTGCCTCCTATCTGCTGGCTCTGGTTCCCATTGTCCTGTTCTATATTATCTGTCAGAAGCAGATTTTAAACGGAGCAGTCAACGGAGCTGTAAAATAAATGGAATTTTTCTGTTCTGTCCCTGGCCTGGAGGAGAGAAGAGCCGGGGCGGCGCAGGCCTAAGACAAGAAATAAAAAAATGAGGGAAGGGCTGTGAACGCCGAATCTATCCCACAGGAAAGGAGAGGGGTACCATGCCGGACGCCGTGCAGGCGCCGGCAGGCCCCGGAATTACACATGGCAGTATTATTTGACAGTGAAAACAAAGTATTTACCATCCATACAGAGAATACAACTTACCAGATGAAGGTGGATTCCCTGGGATCTCTTCTTCACCTGTATTACGGAAGAAAAACCAAAGGATGTATGGACTACCTGCTGACCTATGCAGACAGAGGCTTTTCCGGGAATCCCTATGACGCGGGAACGGACAGGACATACTCGATGGACGCGCTCCCCCAGGAGCTGCCGAGCCTTGGCACAGGAGACTACAGGAATCCCGCCCTGATAATCCGGAACGGGGACGGCTCTGTGAACTGCGATCTTCGGTTTAAGGGATACGGCATAGAGGAGGGGAAATACGGTCTGGAGGGACTTCCCGCCGTCTATGCAGAGAGCGGGGACAAAGCCCAGACGCTGCGGGTTTATATGGAAGACCAGGTGACCGGGGTGGACGCCGAACTGCTCTACGGGGTGCTTCCGGAGTATGATATTATCACCAGAAGCCTTGTGATTGCGAACCGGGGAGAGAAGCGGATCTATGTGGAGAAAGCGGCCCCGGCCTGTCTGGATTTCCTCTCGGGAAACTATGACATTATCAGCTTCTACGGGCGCCATGCCATGGAACGAAATTTCCAGAGAATCCCTGCAGCCCATGGAAGCTACACGATAGGAAGCCGAAGGGGAACTTCCAGCCATCAGTACAGCCCGTTTTTTATTCTGGCGGACCGAAAAGCGGATGAGGACAGCGGGAGCTGCTATGGCCTTTCCTTCGTGTACAGCGGAGGTTTTAAGGGGGAGGTGGAGACCGATCAGTACAACCAGACAAGGGCCGTTCTCGGCCTTCAGGAGGAGCAGCTCTCCTATCCTTTAGAAAAGGGGGAGCGGTTTGTTGTGCCGGAGGTCGTGATGAGTTTCAGCGCAGAGGGGTTCTCCACCCTGTCCCATAATTTTCACCGGTGC
>JAHZAR010000031.1:26814-27079 GCA_019423835.1 Clostridiales bacterium
AAATAGTCTCTGCCGGGGATACTACAAAAACCGCGTGCGCCCGATCCTTGTCAACAGCTGGGAAGCCTCCTATTTTGATTTTGACGGGGACAGCCTGCTGGCTCTGGCGCGCCAGGCAAGGGAGCTTGGAATAGAGATGCTTGTGCTGGACGACGGATGGTTCGGGGACAGAAACGACGACAACCGGGGACTGGGAGACTGGACGGTCAACAGAGATAAATTGAAATATTCCATGGGAGAGCTGGCAGAAAAGATTAACAGTCTG
>JAHZAR010000032.1:0-565 GCA_019423835.1 Clostridiales bacterium
TTATCCGCTGTGACTACAATAAGGGCGCGTTTTCTGTCCTCCGGCCTCACATCTGTCCTCTCGTCCAGATAGCGGCTCTCCTTCTCCTCATCCGGCAGATGTCTCAGAATCCTGGCAAGAGCTGTCTGTACGCCGAAGAAATACGGCTCTGTGTCAGCCAGAACCTTTTTCGCCCGCTTCATCTTGGATGAGGAGATCATATACATGGCGTTCGTAATTTTCATGGTATCCTGAATGCTCTTCATCCTGGTCTGAATTTCTTTTGTGCCCGCCATTTACTCACCTGCCTTCCTGCCAAAATAAGCGTTATTCCCGTATCTGCGTTTCTGCATACTGCTTTGCCGCTGACACGATCTTCTCTTCCAGCTCATCCGAGAGAACTCCCGTCTTCTCGATTTCCTCCCCGATCTCAGGGTAGCTGGAATCAAAATATCGGAGAAGCTCTGTCTGGAACGGCTTCACCCTCTTGACATCAAGATCCATAAAGATCTTGTGCCTTGCCGCACACAGGGTAATCACCTGCTCATGAAGGGACAGGGGATGCTCCAGCGGCTGCTTTAACAAT
>JAHZAR010000032.1:575-5679 GCA_019423835.1 Clostridiales bacterium
GATACGGATACTTCCCGATGCCTTCTTCATGGCCTTTGTCTGGGCTGCACCGCCCACACGGGATACAGAAAGTCCTACATTGACAGCCGGCCTCTGGCCCGCAAAAAACAGATCCGTTTCCAGGAAAATCTGGCCGTCTGTGATGGAGATCACATTAGTCGGAATATAAGCGGAAACATCGCCTGCCTGTGTTTCAATAATCGGCAGGGCTGTGATGGAACCGCCTCCCAGCTCGTCACTCAGGCGGCTGGAACGCTCCAGAAGCCTGGAATGCAGATAGAACACGTCGCCCGGATAGGCCTCGCGTCCCGGGGATCTCTCCAGCAGAAGAGACAGGGCCCGGTAGGCCACTGCGTGCTTGCTCAGATCGTCGTAGACAATCAGCACATCCTTCCCCTTGTGCATAAAATACTCTGCCAGAGCTGTGCCGGAATAAGGCGCAATATACTGAAGCGGAGAGCAGTCGCTGGCGGTAGCCGCCATGACAATGGAATAATCCATGGCTCCGTGCTCCGTCAGAGTAGACACCAGCTTGGCAACGGTGGACGCTTTCTGTCCTACTGCCACATAGATACAGATGACATCCTTGCCCTTCTGGTTCAAAATGGCATCCGTGGCGATAGAAGTCTTTCCCGTCTGCCGGTCGCCGATGATAAGTTCCCTCTGCCCCCGTCCGATGGGAAACATGGAGTCGATAGAAAGGATGCCCGTTTCCAGAGGCCTGTTTACCGATTTTCTCTCCACAATGCCGGGGGCCTCCTGCTCCACCGGTCTGTAGCCGTCCTCCCTGATCTCTCCTTTTCCGTCAATCGGCGCTCCCAGAGCGTCCACCACGCGGCCCAGGAAAGCGTCGCCCACAGGGACTCCCGCCTTTTTCCTCGTCCGGACAGCCCGGCTTCCCTCGCTGATGCCTGTATCCTTTCCAAAGAGAATGCACCCGATGCTGTCCTCCTTAATATCCTGAACCATGCCCTTGAGACCGTTGTCAAACATTACGATCTCACCGTACATGGCATGCTCCATGCCGTAAATTCTGGCAATACCGTCACCCACGGAGATGACGGTTCCTGTTTCCTCCTCATGGCATCTGTCGTCATAATTCTTTATCTCTTCCTTCAGTATGGAAATAATATCCTCTGAACTGATTGAACTCAAGCCCTCTCACCTCCGTACAAATAGTTGGACAGGCGCCTGTAGCTTCCCTTAAGGCTTCTGTCATATTCAAATGAGCCTGCCCGCAGGACAAAGCCCCCGAGCAGCGTTTTATCCTCTGTAAGCTCAAATTCCACCTCTCTCTTTCCAAATCTCCTTTTCAGGAATTCAGAAAGACCGTGGAGCTGCTCCTTCGTTGGGGGCGTCACATAGGTGAGGACAGCGCTCAAAATTCCCCTCTGCTCCTTTGCATAAGCTCTGTAGGCGTCGAATATCTCAAAAAGAAGTCCCGCGTTTCCATGGCGGCAGACTGTCTTTATAAAGGATCGCGTTTCCTCCGGAAAAATCCTGTCAGCTGCCCGCTCCTTCTCCGCCAGAGAAACCGTTGGATTTTTGAGAGCCTCCATCAGACGGCTCTCCTCCCTTAAAAGGCTCTCTGCCTCAAAGAGCGCCTGCTCCGGCACGGAGAGCTCAAAGAGAACTCTCGCGTAATTACCTGCTGTCTGCGTCATGGCCTTCACCTGCTTCCTCTATAAAACGGTCGTAGAGAGCCAGATCCTCCGGCGCACCGGCAAAACTGCCGGACACCTGTCTGGCAGCGCAGAGGGCCACCTCCGCAATCCTTCCTCTAAGCTCCTCCATGGTTTTCACGCGCTCCGCTTCAAGGCTTTTCCTTGCCTTCAGAAGATCCTCAGCCGCCTTTTTGTCAGCCTCGGCCACAATGCGGTCGTACTCCTTCTGTGCACGGCCTCTGGCCTCCTCCACAATCCGGCCGGATTCCGTTCTGGCATCCTTGAGAGCCGCCTCATACTGGCTCTTTAAGGCGTCAGCCTCTTCCTTCGTGCTCTTCACATTTTCCAGCCCCTCGTTTATCATGGCCTGCCGCTTGTCCATAACTCCCAGCACAGGCTTTATTAAAAAGTGCTTCAGCAAAAGACAGAGGACAATCAGGTTTATGATGTTGTAGACAAGGCTTACATTAAACTGTAACACCTCTTCCACCTGCCTTTCCTAATGTATTTTAAGAACAGAATGATAACGAGAGCGATTACGAAGCCGTAGATGGCTGTTGCCTCTGCCAGAGCACATCCCAGAAGAAGAGCCTTGCTGATCTTGCTTTCAGCCTCAGGCTGTCTTGCAATGGCCTCCACTGCCTTGGACGTTGCGAGACCGATACCAATTCCTGCTCCAATACCTGTAGCTACAGCGATAGCTGCTCCGATAGCGATTAATGTTGACATAACTGTTTTCTCCTTTACTGATTCATTTACTGTTTTCTGCTGTCCTGCCGCAGATTCGCCCCGGCCGTTTTGCCTTTTTTCCGTCTCAGGCTGCGTCCTGTTTTTCTCAGCTACTCTAACGATTCCTTAATAAACAGAGCTGTCAGGAAAACAAACACATATGCCTGGATCAGGCCGTCGAAAATGTCGAAATAGAAGCTGAATGGAATCGGCACAAACAGCGGCACCACCAGCTTGATAAGCTCCATCACTACAAAGGAGCCCAGCACATTTCCGAACAGACGCATACAGAGGGATACCGGTCTGATGAACACCTCCAGAATGTTGATGGGAAGTATAATGGGCACCGGCTCTGCGAAGCTTTTCAAAAATCCCTTTGCACCTTTTTTGTGAAATCCCGCGTACTCGATCACGGCAATGCTGATGATTGCCAGAGCCGCCGTCATGTTCAGATCCTTTGTCGGAGGCACAAAACCGACAATTCCTATCAGGTTTGCAGCGCCAATGAAGATGGCCGTCGAAATCAGATAGGGAACATAACCTTTTCCCTCTTCTCCCACCAAATCCATGAAGAAATCTCTCAGAAATCCAATGGAGCTTTCCAGAAAAAGCTGAACCCTCCCTGGACTTTCCACGCTCAGATTTCTTACCAGGAGCTTGGAGAGAAGCACTAATACTGCCATGATGATCCATGTAACTGCAACAGATTCATAAATCGGTATCCCGCCGAAAATCGGAATCGTAAATGCCACCTTGCAGTTCAGTTCCTCCATCAGGGCCTCAGAAAGAGCTTCCGTTTTAATCCCTCCTTTTTTCAGTCATTTGAAGTATGCCTGAATATCGTCATATCGCCTTCAGACATTTCCTGAAAAAAGACAGAAAAACAGCATTTCTACTGTTTTCCCGTCTTTCCTCCGGATTTCCACTATTATACGCCTAATCTCATATGAAAGTAATTAGAAAAAACTTCTAAAATTTCATGCAGATTTATGGTTATTTTATTCAAAATACGACTAATGTGTTAATAAAATGTAACATTTTCTTTCACTCGGCTACTGTCTGAATTCCGCTTAAATTTTCCTGGCTTTCTTTCTGATTGAAGTTCTGATTTTCTCCCGCCTACCGTCTTCCTGACTGCCGGAGCATCTGAACAGCCGAAAATACAAGAAAAAAGCAGAGATTGACCACCACCACGCTGGCTCCTGCCGGCGTGGAATAGACGTAGGACAGCACCATACCGGCAAAGAAGCAGATCACCGAGAGAATGCCGGCGGAGACCACCACTCCGTGAAAGCTCTTAAACACCCGCATAGAGGTCAGGGACGGAAAAATAATCAGACTCGAAATCAGCATGGCTCCCATCATGCGCATTCCCAGTACGATAGTCACGGCCGTCAGAACTGCGATCAGCACATTGTAAAGTCTCACCCTGACACCGGTGGCCTTGGCAAAATTTTCGTCGAAGGTCACGGCAAATACCTTGTTATAGCAGAACAGGAACAGAAACAGCACTACCACACAGAGCAGCGCTGACAGTTCCACATCCTCCCTGCTCATGGCCAGGATGCTTCCGAACATGTAGCTGCTCACATCTGTCGTCATTCCCGTCGTCATGGAGGTGACGATAATTCCGATAGCCAGAGCGCTGGCAGAGATCATGGCAATAGCCGCATCGCTCTTGATCCTTCCTCTCTCAGTAATGCGCAGAAGGAAAAAAGCGGCAAGCACCACCACAGGGATGGAGACCTTGAGAGGCGACCAGCCCGCTGCCAGGGCCACAGAAAGAGCGCCGAAGGACACATGGGAGAGGCCGTCTCCGATCATGGAATAGCGCTTCAGCACCAGACTCACTCCCAGAAGAGATGCGCAGAGGGAAACCAGAATGCCCCCGATGAGCGCCCTCACCATAAAGGGGTATGATATCATTTCAAACACTGCACTCATCATTCCTCACCTCCCAGAAAGCCCTGCCCTACGCGGCTTTTCACATAATCAGAAACAGAGCCGTAAAACAGCACCTCCCTCTTCAGGTGAAGGATCTTATTTGCCTGGTGGACAATGTTCTGAATATCATGGGACACCATCAGAACAGCCACCTGCTCCTCTCTGTTTAATTTCTTTATCATATGATAAAAATCCTGAATCGCAGACGGATCGAGACCGGTAATCGGCTCGTCCAGCACCAGAAGCTTATCTGTGGCACACAGGGCTCTTGCAATTAATGTCCTCTGCTGCTGCCCCCCTGATAGCTCCCGGTAACACTGTTTTTTCAGTTCTGTAATGCCCAGCTTTTCCATATTGTACTCAGCCAGTGCCCGCTCCTTCCTGGAATAAAACGGGCGGTTTCCTCTTTTTCCCAGGCAGCCGGAAATCACCACCTCATAGACAGTGGCCGGAAAATCTTTCTGGGCCGCTGTCTGCTGGGGAAGATAGCCGATTCCCGCACGCCTCAGCTCCTCAGAGACCACAATCTTTCCCGACGTAGGCTTTAAAAGTCCCAGAATCCCCTTCATCAGGGTGCTCTTGCCAGAGCCGTTTTCTCCCACAATACAGATATAATCCCCTGTATTTACCTCCAGATTTGCGTCTACCACGGCATCCTGATTCTCATATCCGAAATCTGCGTGCTCGCACCTTAGTAATGTTCCCATCAATTCAATCCTTTACTCAAATTTACGGCATTTTGCTCCATCAGCTCTAAATACGTCACG
>JAHZAR010000032.1:5689-10608 GCA_019423835.1 Clostridiales bacterium
TTGTCACATTGTGGCAGGAGTGAAACAACAGAGACTCTGCTCCCGTTTCCTCCCCGATAATCTCAGCAACTCTGTGGCTGGAAAGCTCCAGATAATAGACAGCCGGAATGTCCAGTTCCCTTACCTTGTCAATCAGGTAGGCTATCGTCTTGGCGCTGGGCTCCGTGTCCGTGCTGCAGCCGGAAAACGCGGCCCTGTATTCCAGACCGTACTCATCGAAGAAGTACCGGAGCGGAAATTTGTCCCCGAACACTACCAGCCGCCTTCTTCCATGCTCCACGATATCCCTGAATTTCTGATCCAGAGCCGAGAGCTTTTCCTCATATTCCGCCAGGTTTTCCCTGTAGATCTCCTGATTTCTGCCGTCCACCTCACAGAGCGTACCTGCAATCACCTCTGAGAGGGTCATGGCATTGACGGGGGAGGTCCAGATATGCTCATCATACTCTATCTCCTGCTCATGGCCGTCATCGTAGAGGTGTCCTTCCTCCCCCTCCTCCGGCGTTCCTGCCGGATGGACATGGTCATGGGAGTGATCGTGCTCCTCCGCCTCCATCCCTTCTACAATTTCCTCTTCCACTGTATCCACATAGTCCATCATTGTGATGACCCGCTGGTTCTGCGTGTCCAGGGAATCCATCACCCGCTCAAACCACTGCTCCATGGCTCCCCCATTGCAGATAATCAGGTCAGCATCCTGAATCTTCATAATGTCGGCAGGCGTCGGCTCAAAAGAATGGCTGTCCATCCCCGCCGGAACGATCAGCTCCAGCTCCACCTGTCCCGACTCGAGCAGGGCACCGGAAATCTGGCGCGTAAAGTCGTAGTAGGGAAATACAGTAGTCACCACTTTCAGAGGCTCCTTCCGGGCGGGGGAAAGCTCCGCTTCTTCCGAAATCTGCGGGTCCCGGGCGCCTTCCGTCTCCGGCAGATTTGCGGTTCTTCCCGCGCAGCCTGTCAGCAGCACCGTCAAACCGGCCCCCAAAAGAATCCGGGACGCCTTTCTGCCGCTGTGCTTTATCAGTTTTTTAATCATTTCGTTCCTCCGCTGTTCTGATCCGCTGCGGGATTTCCTGTTCCGCAGGCATCTCATCCCTCTGCAGGCTTTTCACCCCGCAGAGTCTTTTCTATTTCTTCAGCGTCTCTGCGTTTTCTCTTTTCAGGATTTCCTCCACATCGGACGGATGATCTGCGATATACCTTGGATGAAAGGCCAGAAGCTCCTCCCTTTCCCTGAATCCCCAGGTAACTCCCACTGTGTCCATTCCGGCGGCAATTCCGGTCCTCATATCTGTATTGGTGTCCCCCAGATACAGACACTCCCCGGGCTTTACCTGCAGCTTCTCGCAGATCAAAAGCGCTCCTTCCGGAGACGGCTTCCTGGCAATTCCCTCCTGCTGCCCCAGAATCATGTCAAAGGTATGTTTCCCGAAAATCGTTTCAATATTTTCAACCGCCTGCTCATGGGGCTTATTGGAAAATACCGCCATTTTTATGTGGTTCTCACGGATAAAGGAAAGAAGATGCAAAATCCCGTCGTAGGGCTTCACCCCTCTCATACAGTTTGCAGAAAAATTTTTCATGTATTCTGCAAGGCTCTGATCGTAATACTTCATATTTTCACGTCCAAAGTGGCAGAGGGCCCGCTCCATCTGGGTCCTGTAGCCGTCGCCCACCATGTGCTTGGTATCCTCTATGGTAATCTCGCCCAGCCCGAAGGACCGGAGGGTGAGGTTTGTTGCATAGGTCAGCGCCGTCAGCGTGTTTAACAGAGTTCCATCCAAATCAAAAATACAGAGCTTGTACATATATGCTGTTCTCCTCTCTTCTGTCTGGTTCTGCCTTCTAATTTGACTCGTATATCATATGATAAAACAGGAAAACTTTCAATCCTTTTAACATTTCGGCAATTATTCATATATTACCCTTTTTCCCTCTCCCGTTCCCTCTCTCTCATGGAGAACACACACCCACAGTAGTCCTGGCGGTACAGACCGTACTCTCTGGACAGCTCGGTGGAGCGTTTATAACCGTTTTTCTTCTTAAAATCCGAGGCCAGATAGTTGACCCCGTACTCCTCCCCCAGCTTCTCCCCAATCCGGTTGCCGCATCCTTCAGGGGACTGATGGTCAGGGTTGTGGCAAAGTAGTCAAATCCGCCCTCCCCTGCAAGTCTTGCAGCCTCCCTGAGGCGCAGTTCAAAGCAGATGCCGCATCGCTCTCCGCCCTCAGGATCCTCCTCATGGCCGCGGACTGCCTCGTAGAACTGTTCCGGCCTGTACTCTCCCGCCACAAAGGAAATCTCGTTTTTCGCGGGAAGCTCCCGGAGCAGCCTTTTCACCTCCTCTGCCCTTTCCCCGTACTCACTGGGCGGATAGATATTGGGGTTGTAGTAGTAAACCGTGATTTTAAAATACTGGGACAGGTACTCCAGCACATAGCTGCTGCACGGTGCACAGCAGCTGTGGGACAGCCCCTTCCCTTCCGTTTTTCTCAATCAGCCTGTCCATCTCTCTCTGAAAGTTCCTGTTATTTCCGTTCATCCTGATGCTCTCCTCCTTTACTGCATCTTCCTCCGGCATGGGCCTCCCGGCTTTCCTTCCACGCAAAAAGACTGCCAAAATCATTCAGCAGTCTTCTCCGTCCCATTCTAACTTTTCCTATCTAACTAAACGGCCTTTTCCATCATCCGGGCCCTAATCTCTTGTTTTTATGGAATCACAATTCTCAAACTTCCATGAAACAGCCATGAAGCTGCGAAGTAAGCCTCCACTACAGGAAGTCCCTGATTCTCTTGCTCCTCACAGGGTTTCTGAGTTTTCTGAGAGCCTTGGCCTCAATCTGCCTGATACGCTCCCTCGTCACGTTGAACTCCTTTCCCACCTCTTCAAGCGTCCTCGGATGCCCGTCCTCCAGACCGAAGCGCAGAACAATTACCTGGCGCTCTCTCTCCTTCAGATCGCCAAGCAGCGCGTCAATATGTTCCCGAAGCATGACAGATTCCACGTTTCCTTCAGGCGTCACCACATTTCCGTCCGCCACAAAATCACCCAGGTTGGAGTCATCCTCCTCACCGATCGGCGTTTCCAGGGAAGCCGGTTCTCTGGCGATCTGCATGATCTCCATTACCTTATCCTCTGACATGTCGAGAGCTGCTGAAAGTTCAGCTACTGATGGCTCATAGCCCAGCTCCAGAGTCAGCTTCCTCTGCATCTTGGACATCTTGTTGATCGTTTCTACCATATGCACCGGTACACGGATCGTTCTTGCCTGATCGGCGAGCGCTCTCGTCACAGACTGGCGGATCCACCAGGTGGCATATGTACTCAGCTTATATCCTTTTGTGTAGTCAAACTTTTCCACTCCTTTGATCAGGCCCAGGTTTCCCTCCTGAACCAGGTCAAGAAAGCTCATGCCTCTTCCGGTATAACGCTTCGCGATACTGACAACAAGCCTTAAATTGGCCTCAATTAAGCGTTCCTTCGCAGACACATCGCCCTCTGCCTTTCTCTTGGCAAGGCGCAGTTCTTCCTCAGCGCTGAGAAGCGGAACCGTACCGATTTCCTTCAGGTACATGCGCACCGGATCCTCTGTGCCGATTCCCTCTAAAAGGTCAATGGCATCCAGGTCGATGTCCTCCTCTTCCCCATTTTTCATAAAGTCATCGTCCACATCATCGAGAAGCAGCAGATCGTCATTAAGCGAAGTCTCGTCGATCACCTCTGGAATCACGTCAATATTGTTCTGTTCCAGATAGCTGTAAATCTGCTCCATCTGTTCTGTTGACAGGTTGTCGGCGGCAAAAAAGTCATTAATCTCAGCAATGTCCAGGGCATTCTGCTTCGATTTTGCCAGATCGACAAGTTTTCTTAACTTTTCTAAAAAATTGTCTCTCTCTTTCTCCACGAGTTAACGTCCTTTCGCTATCAGAAGCTTTTGTAAAAGTTTACCGACTTTATATTATAAACTAACCCTCTACATTTTTCAACATATTTTTTTGCCGGGTAAAGTCCTTTTTCTGTACCCCTGTCCGCTCCTTTATCTCATCACCCTTATCTCTTCCCTCAGATTTTCAATACAGACTTCTGTCACTGCTCCGCCGTACTCCCCGTCCAGAGTCCAGTCCACAGGCTCTCCGCTCTCCATCACGAGCTTCGAGGTCTTGAACCTGTACACGCAGTCGTTTGCCCCCACCTTATTGCTCGGATAGGCGACTATGCTCTGGATATCCTTCGGGGCCCTCGGCGTGCGACCAAGCATAAACTAAAACTCTCCGTCATTGAAAGCCCCTCCCGGGGGAACCAGACTTTTAAATCCCCCGATGCTCATGGTATTCGTCACCATTCCCAGAATAAACTCCTCCTCCAGAGTCTGCCCGTCCCAGGAAAACTTCAGGCGGTAGGATTTCAGCCCGGCAATCCGCTTCACAGCCTCCAGCATATATGCCTGATGCCCCAGCACATTTTTTGTCTCCTGAGGCGTTTTATAGGAGACCTCTGTGAAAGCTCCGAACGCAGCCACATAGACAAAATACCTGTCTGCCCCGAATTTTCCTATATCTATGGCAAAGGGGCTGCCGCTCACAGCCTCCCCGGCAGCTTTCATCATATTCTTCGGAAGCTTCAGGCTGGCTGCGAAATCATTGGTGGAGCCTGACGGAATGTATCCTATCACCGGCCTCTTCTCTCTTTCCAGCGTCATCATTCCCGAAACAATCTCATTCAGGGTTCCATCACCGCCGCTGCAGACAAGGAGATCCGCACTGCCTCCGCTGTCTCCCGCTTTCTTTTTTGCATCTCCCTGAGCCTGAGTTACGTGAACCGTGATCTCATAGCCGGCCCTGACAAACAGGTCAAGAATATCCATCAGCCTTGTCCTGAGCTTCTCACGCCCGGATCTGGGATTCATAATAAACAGCAT
>JAHZAR010000032.1:10618-25731 GCA_019423835.1 Clostridiales bacterium
TCCGGGCCGCTTTCCCCTTCAGACAGCGCAGCCGGACGGTCCGTCCTCAGCTCTTTTGTGCTCTGACTTTCTGCAGCCTCTTGTTCATATTCCATATCCTTTTTCTCAGTATTCCTCATCAGGACCCTGGTATACGCCTGAAATGCATTGGGAAGGGGATATTTTTCAAAAATATCCTCCACCCTCTCCATGGGATAGAGCCCCGGCATCTCTCTCTTTATCATAACACGGAACCCTGTCATATGCCACTCCACATGGGAGAAGATGTGGACAGACTCTGCCAGAGGTTCTATGGAGCAGATATTTTCCCGGTCAATTCCCAGAGCTTCCGGAATTTCCTGTTCCCTCAGATGGCCCGGCAGATTGGGAAACTCATAGAGGGATGCCAGGAGCCCGCTGGCGTTCCGCTTCCTGATGGCAGCCTTATCCTCACACTCGATGAGGAATACTGTCTTTTCCTCCCTGCGCCTCTCTTTTTTCCCTGATTTTACCGGAATTTCAGAGATGGTCCCGTTCCGCCTGGCCAGGCACAGAGTTTTAAACGGACACTGGACGCACAGAGGCTCTCCTGCCGGAATGCACACGAGTGCTCCCAGCTCGATCAGGGCCTGATTAAAATCCCCCGGCCGCTCCCTGGGGATTATCTCTCTTATCTCCTGTTCCATCTGCTTTTTTGCAGACTGTTTTCCAATATCCTCCCGGCTCTCGAGCAGTCTGGAGATGACTCGGAGAACATTACCGTCCACAGCCGGCTCCGCTATCTGAAAGGCAATGGATGCGATTGCCCCCGCCGTGTAGCTCCCAATTCCGGGAAGCTTCATAAGCGCCTCATAGGAAGCAGGCAGTTTGCCGCCGTACTCCTCCACACAGACCAGGGCCGCCTTCTTCAGATTCCTAGCCCTGTTATAGTATCCAAGCCCTTCCCAGAGCTTCAGGAGCGTTTCCTCCTCTGCCTCCGCCAGCGCCCTCACATCCGGCAGAGCCTCCATAAAACGGGCAAAGTACGGCTTTACCGCCTCCACCCTTGTCTGCTGCAGCATGATCTCCGAGATCCAGACACGGTAAGGCTCCGGTTCCTCCCGCCACGGAAGCACCCGGCGGTTTTCGTGGTACCATAAAAGGAGGGGCTTCCTCACGGCCATCAGGCGCTCCCGCCGGCTCATGGGGTATCCCTCTCTCTCCACAGTCACAAGCCTGTCATACAGGCGCTTTACATACTGATTTTCCATTCTTCCTCCTGCCTGTCGGCCTACTGTCCTGCCTCATACTTACTGTCCTTCCTCATAAAAGAGGGGATGCGTATAATGACTGCACATCCCCAATCCTTCATTTATATCTGCTGTATGGCACAGGCCTAGACATAGCCGTAAATTCCTCTGACAGAAACCTCTCCGGAGAGCACCCGCCTCACGGTCCTGTCCTCCATCTCAACCAGGAGCTCCCCCTCCCTGTCAATGCCGATAGCCGTCCCGCTGTACTCGCCTGCCGGATCCAGCACCCGCACTGTGCGCCCGCAGTTTGCCAGCTTTCCGTTGTATTCTTCCAGAAGTCCGCTCATATCAGCAGTTTTCATAAATATCTCATAATATCTCTCAAAGGCTGCCATCACGGCGCTGATCAGAAGGCTTCTCTTCGTCTTTTTTCCTGTCTCTGTAAAAATAGAGGCCGCCACTTCCCGGATCTCCTCCGGGAATTCTTCTCTGTTCACATTGATTCCAATTCCCACTGCCACGTAGTTGATACAGTCGGGATCGGCACTCATCTCTGTCAGAATGCCGCAGACCTTCTTTCCGCCCATCACAATATCATTGGGCCATTTGATCAGAGAGCTGGCTCCCGTGCACTCTTTGATTCCCCCTGCCACTGCCAGGGCTGCCACCAGTGTCAGCATGGATGCATGGACAGGAGCCATCTCTGGTCTCAGAATCAGAGTCATAAAGATACCGGTTCCCCGCGGAGAATCCCAGACTCTTCCCCTCCTCCCCTTTCCTCCTGTCTGCCTTTCTGAGACCACCAGGGTTCCGTGCGCCGCCCCATTCTCAGCCTCTTTCTTGGCAGCCGTATTGGTGGAATCCACCTCATCCAGATAGAGGATTTCCCTTCCGGCCCAGGAACCGCGTATGCTGCTGAGTATCTCTGCCCGGCTCAGAATATCGCCTGCCGTTTTCAGCCTGTAGCCTCTGTTTCTCACGGCCTCGATCTCATATCCCTCCGCCTCCAGCTGCCTGACTACCTTCCAGACTGCTGTCCGCGAAACCTGAAACCGTTCACACAGCTCCTGGCCGGAAATATAGCCGTCTGCTTCTTTTAAATATCTGAGAATCTCTGTTTTCATTTCTATCTACCCCCAAAGGATGGATGCCGCACTCAGCACTGCCATCAGAAAGAGGGCTGCGGACACGATAAAAAGCAGGATTTCCGGGATACACCATTTCCTTCCTGCTGTCCGCCTGTCTGTTCTGCCAATGGCATTGGAAAGGCAAAGTCCGGCTCCCAGCAGGAAGATAACCGGAAAAACCGCCCGGTTTGCATCCGGATTCAAAAATACGAGGACAGAGAGAATCACAATGGCAATTCCCACTCCAGTATCAGTCATGTCCTTTCCAAATGTGGATCTCCTCTTTTCCTTCTGCCTCTCTGTCATAAGCACATTACACTCCTAACATCACAGCTGTCATCGCCTCTGCGGCATCAATTTTTCAAATTCCTCTCTATTTTACCTGAATGTTCCACGATTGTCAAAAGTTCTGCAATCATCAGCCGGACATTTTTTATAACGGTTTCCGGGCAAAGGATTCACAGCCTCTGTCATACGGCCTGTCCCTGCGGCATATATTTTTATATGTCACACAGGTGTGCAGCCAGCAGAAGCTGTCCGTCAGAATTTTCAGGGGGTATTTTATGATTATTCATCCTTTTTTCGGAGCCATGATGAGATACAGAATTGTCCAGAACGCGGCAGAAGCCTACTACCGGTATAAAATGAAACGCCCCTGCTTTATCATGGAGCAGAACCACCGGTGGACGCTGGTGACAATTGAGCGGTAGGCAGACGGCCTGTTCTGCACAGCAGAAAAGGGCAGAGGCTCCGTTTCGGCCTCTGCCCTTCTTCCCACTCTATCCGTTCTGTCTCCGTTTCTTTTTTTTCTCTACTTTTCCGGATTCTCGTCCTTCGCTCCAACCTCCGCCAGAGATTTCACAAGTCCGGCGATTCCCTGAATCTCTGACGGAATAATAATCTTGGTGGCCTTTCCGTCAGCGGCCTTGGCAAATGCTTCCAGACTCTTTAACTGAAGTACCGCATTGTCGGCGCCCGCTTCCTTGATGAAGCGGATACCGTCTGCATTAGCCTGCTGTACCTTCAGGATAGCCTCGGCACGTCCCTCGGCCTCCTTGATCATCTTCTGTTTTTCAGCCTCAGCGCGCAGGATGGCAGCCTCCTTCTCAGCCTCTGCCTCCAGAATGACAGACTCCTTCTGTCCCTCTGCCACAAGGATGGTCGATTTTTTCTCACCCTCTGCCCTTAGGATGGCCTCTCGTCTTTCCCTCTCCGCCTTCATCTGCTTCTCCATGGCATCCTGAATGGCCGCCGGAGGAATGATATTCTTCAGCTCTACGCGGTTTACCTTGATCCCCCAGGGATCTGTGGCCACATCGAGGGCCGCCCTCATCTTTGTGTTGATGGTCTCTCTGGAGGTAAGCGTCTGGTCAAGCTCCAGATCACCGATAATGTTTCTGAGCGTCGTGGCGGTCAGATTTTCAATCGCCATGATAGGATTCTCCACACCATAGGCAAACAGCTTCGGATCTGTGATCTGGAAGAATACGACCGTGTCAATCTTCATGGTTACATTATCCTTCGTGATAACCGGCTGCGGTGCGAAATCTACCACCTGCTCCTTCAGAACTACTCTCTTGGCCACATGATCAATGAACGGCACTCGGAAATGCACGCCCACGGACCAGGTCGCCAGATAGGCTCCCAGTCTCTCCACAACAAGGGCCTGAGCCTGCGGCACGATTTTGATACAGGAAAAAAGTATCAAAAGTACAATGACCACAAGAATAATAAAAGCAATAAATGGCATACTACTGTTCCTCCTTGACTTTCCTCACCATCAGTTTGACTCCCTGAATCTCTGTGATCTCAACCAGAGCGCCCTTCTCAATGGGGCTTCCGTCCGCCGAGCGGGCCGTCCACTCCTGCCCCTCCACCACGGCTGCCCCTGCGGCACGGTCATTATCCACAGCCTCCGTGATTCTGGCCTTCTTTCCGACGAGCCCTTCCACGTTCGTCTTGACAGTATTTTTATTGATATACCGCACGGCCAGGGGTCTTGTAAAGATAAGGAGCACACAGGAAACAATAAAAAACACAGCTACCTGTCCGTATCTTCCCATTCCTGTAAAGGTCAGAAAAAACGAAACGAGCGCTCCTATGGCAAACCAGATCGTGCAGAGATTCAGCGTCGCTGCCTCAATTCCTATCAAAATTACAAAAGCTGCCAGCCATACTACCCATTCCATAAATTCTCCCTCCTCTCTGGCTAATCTTATGAACCGGGTTCTCCCTGTATGTATGAGCTAGTATATCTTATTTTCAGACATGTTTCAAGCTTTGTTCAAAATATTTAAGAAATTTGTCAACATTTGACATAATTGTTCCATCTTCTAATTGCACCTGTTCCTTCTCTGCCTTGCCGTCTCATACATCAGGATTGAGGCCGCTACCGCTGCGTTCAGGGATTCCACCTTACCCAGCATGGGAATTTTAATATAGGCATCGGCCAGCTCTGCTGCCGCCTCGCTCAGCCCATTCGCCTCATTTCCGATAAGGAAGCCCGTACTCCCGGCATAATCCTCCTGGTCATAGCGTTTCTTCCCCTTGAGATGGGCCGCATACAGACGGCCCCCCGCCCCCTTGATACTCCTGATGGCACCGGCCAGATCCTCCACATAGACAAAGGGAACCCGGTAAATAGAGCCCATCGTGGAGCGGATCACCTTGGGATTATAAATATCCGCTGTCGTGCTGTTCATGATCACACCAGTAACTCCGGCTCCCTCCCCGGCCCGCAGAATCGTTCCCAGATTTCCGGGATCCTGAAGTGTTTCCAGGATTATAAGCTGAGCAGGAGCCTGTTCCCGCCGCCCTTTGCTTTCCGCTGCTTTCTCCCCCAGAATATCTGAGAGCTCATAGGAAAACTGTCTGCACAGAGCGAGAATGCCCTGGGGCGTCTGAGTGTCGGCCATCGCCTTCATCACCTCATCGGTCACCGTCTCATAGCGGCAGCCGGCAAGCAGGCGGTCCGCCCCCTCGCCCTGCTGTCTTAAAAAGCTCTCTGCCACATAGGTGCGGTAAAGCCTCTCTTTCGGGAGCTCCGCGAACATCTTCTCTCCCTCGACAATGAACAGCCCGCTCTCCCTTCTGGCCTTCGCCCTTTTGGCAATAGCCGATACCTGCTTCACCTGAGAATTTGATGTGCTGGTTATCATAAGTGCACCTCCGCACCGTCCTGCTCCTCCCTGCTCTCGAGTTCCTCTACCTCTTCCAGCCACAGGCGGCTCACCGCATCGCTCGGCATCCTCAGATCGCCCCGTGGCGAAACTGCGGCAGAGCCTACCTTGGGGCCATCCGGCAGACAGGATCGCTTAAACTGCTGATTGAAGAATCTCCGGTAAAATACCCTGAGCCATTTGAGAATGGTTTTTCTGTCATAGGCTCCGTCAAAAGCAAAGACAGCCAGTCGGAAAATCTTTCCGGGATGGTACCCATATCTGAGAATGTAGTAGAGGAAGAAGTCATGGAGCTCATAGGGGCCTACCAGATCCTCTGTCTTCTGGGCAATGGTTCCGTTGTCCTCCGGCGGAAGCAGCTCCGGGCTCACCGGAGTGTCGAGAATGTCGAGGAGCACGCTTTTAAGCTCCTCCTCCCCGCAGGTGTCAGCAAAGTATCTCACCAGATGGCGCACCAGCGTCTTTGGCACGGAGGCGTTGACGCCGTACATGGACATGTGATCTCCATTGTAGGTGGCCCAGCCCAGTGCCAGCTCTGACATGTCACCTGTGCCGATGACCATCCCTCCGGCCTGGTTTGCAATGTCCATGAGCACCTGCGTCCTCTCTCTGGCCTGGGAATTTTCATAGGTCACATCGTGGACAGAGGGGTCGTGCTTAATATCCCGGAAATGGGTATTAACTGCATCGCGGATATCCACCTCCATCAGTGTTGCCCCCAGTTTTTCCGTCAGAAGGCAGGCATTCTTGTAGGTGCGGTCTGTGGTTCCGAAGCAGGGCATGGTAACGGAGTAAATCTGGCTTCTGGGAATCCCTGCCATGTCAAAGGCCTTCACGGTCACCAGCAGGGCCAGAGTGGAATCAAGTCCGCCGGATATTCCCACCACGGCATTTCGGCAGTGGGTATGAACCAGCCAGACTTTCATAGCCAGAATCCCGTGATTCCCGGCCATTTTCCTTCCCCCACGTTCTTTCCTCCTCAGGATCCAGCTCGAACTCAACGAAAAGGTAGTCCTCCCTGCCCTCGGTCTGGTAGGTTGTCATCCTCCTGCGCTCGCATTCCAGCCGCTCCAGATCAATATCCGCATAGATGGTCTCATTCTCAAACCGCCTGGACTCCCGCAGGATATTTCCATTTTCCGCGATTATGTTCTGTCCTCCGAATACCAGATCCTGGGTGGACTCTCCTTCCCCTGCATTGGCATAGACATAGGCGCACAGAAGCCTTGCAGACTGGCCGGAAATCAGGCTTCTCCTGTAATCGGCCTTTCCCGTGGTCTCATCACTGGCAGAACAGTTCACAATCACCGTGGCCCCTGCCGCCGCATGGGCAATGCTCGGCGGGTTCAGAACCCAGACATCCTCGCAGATTTCAGCTCCCACTGCCAGATTTTCCACATTTCTGCAGGAGAAAATAATCTTTGTTCCAAGAGGAACCTGCTGACCGTCAAATTCCACTGTCACTGTACCGAACTCCCAGGGGTTAAAATGGCGTCTCTCATAAAATTCAGAGTAATTGGGAATCCAGATTTTTGGCACAAGGCCCAGGATGCGGCCGTTCTGGATGGCTGCTGCCACATTGTAGAGCTTATTGTTATATTCCCAGGGAAGTCCCACAAAAACCAGCATGTCACTTCCGGCAGTAAACGCGGTGAGAGCCTTCAGCTCTCTCTTTACAGCCGTCAGAAGAGGCTTCTGAATGAACAGATCCCCACAGGTGTAGGCAGTCAGACAGAGCTCAGGGAATACCATAATCTTGGCCTTCTTTTTCCTTCCCTCTCCGATCAGCCGGCAGATCTCCTCCCTGTTGAACTGCACATCAGCTACCTTTACCTCAGGAGTGGCTGCAGCCACCCGCAAAAATCCATCTCTCATTGTGTAATCTCCTTGTCTTGCTCCTTTTTTCATACCTGCCTCCCGGCAGAGCCGCCAGTCTCTGCGGCATCACTGTTTCTAATGTTGTTTTTCTCTCTGTCCCCTTCCTGTCCCAGCCATCGGCCCCATTTCATATAGGCCAGATCCATGAGAAGCGTCGTCGCCCAGGTTACCGGATAGCACCACATGACTGCATCAAAGCTGGGAAACAGAGGGACAAACAGATTAATGTATATCACCCGCAGCACACACATGTTTCCCACAGAGATCAGCATGGTCTGCATGGATTTTCCCGCTCCCCGCATGGTTCCCATCAGAATCTGGTGAGCTGAGAGCAGGAGGTAAAACGGAACCATAACAATCATGGTTTTAATTCCATAGGAGATAACCCCGGGCTCCGAAGAGAAGATCTCCAGAACCGAGTGGGCTTTAAAAAACAGGAGGACAGACACGCCTACCGTGTAAATGGAGCAGATAACCATTCCCTGGAACAGTCCCTTCTTTACACGGTCTATCCTCTTTGCCCCAATGTTCTGTCCCGTGAAGGTCGTGGCGGCCATACAGAAGCTCTGCATGGGCAGAACTACAAAGCCGTCCACCTTATTGTAGGCTCCGAAGCCGGCCATGGCCATGGCGCCGTACACATTTACATTGGCCTGGACAATCACGTTGGAAAGGGAAATAATCGACTGCTGTATGCCGCTCGGAATTCCCATATTCAGAATGCGCTTCATCATCCGGAAATCAATCTTCAGTTTTTTAAGCTCCAGCCGGTAGATGTCGTCTGAGGTCATCAGCGCCCACACCGTCAGCACGGCTGAGATGAGCTGGGAGATAATCGTCGCCCACGCCACACCGTCCACTCCCATGTGCAGCTGGCTTACGAAGAAAAGATCCAGAACAATATTCACTACTGACGAAACGCACAGGTAGTAAAGAGGTCTCATGGAATCTCCCACTGCCCGCAGAATTCCCGCTCCCATATTGTAGACCAGATTAAAGGTAGCCCCCAGGAAATAAAGCCTGAAATACAGATTGGAGTTTGCAAGCACCTCCTCAGGCGTTTTCATCCACCTGAGGATGACCGGTGAAAACGCTACTCCGATGACGGTCAGCGCCACGCCTCCCACCAGGCTCAGCGCCATGGACGTATGAACCGCCCAGCTCATCTTTTCTGCACTTTTGGCCCCATAATACTGAGAAATAATGACTCCTGCTCCAACAGAAATTCCCATGAACATTCCGATAATCAGGTTGATCAGCGAGTTGCTGGATCCCACGGCCGCCAGAGCCTCGCTGCCGATAAACTGTCCCACCACCACAGAATCCACGGTATTGTAGAGCTGCTGGAACAGGTTTCCGATCAGCAGAGGGATGGAAAAGGCGATAAGCTGCTTCCATATTACCCCCTCTGTCATCAGAACACTGTTCTTCTTTTGTTTTTTCATTTAACCCCTCCCTCACGCTCAGTTATTTTTCATTATACACATTTTTCTGATAAAAAGAAACTGGCTGGAGGAAAAAGATCATCTGCCTGTCTTTAACGTATTCCTGTCAAATCTCTGATTACCTGGCCGGCGATCATGATTCCCGCTGCCGGCGGGACAAAGGACACACTGCCAGGGATGGCGCGCTTTCTGGGAGCTGCCGCTTCCGGCTGAGGATCCCCCTTTTTCAAGCCGTCCTCTGAATCATCCCTGACAGGCTCCTGCCCTTTTATCTGGGCAGCCGCGGAAACCGGCTTCAGCGGCGGTTCTGTGGAATACAGCACTTTAAGCGACTCGATTCCTCTTTTTTTCAGCTCCCTCCTCATCACCCTGCACAGAGGGCACACGGAGGTTTCCGTGATATCTGCAATTTTAAACAGCTCCGGGTGCAGCTTATTGCCGGTTCCCATGGACGAGATCAGAGGAATCCCATGCTTCTTTGCAAATTCTGCTAAAGCGAGCTTGGCTGCCACTGTATCAATGGCATCCACAATATAATCCAGCTTTTCCGTCATCCCGCAAAGCAGCTCTTCGAGATTTTCCGGCAGCACGAAGGCCTCGATTGTGATAACCTCCGTATCCGGGCAAATCTCATGGATGACCGCCTCCATTACCTTCGTCTTAAATTTCCCTATGGTGCTCTGAAAGGCCACACTCTGGCGGTTTATATTGCTCCTCGAGACCACATCGCTGTCTGCCAGCACCAGCCGTCCGACGCCTCCTCTGGCCAGGGCCTCGATACAGTGGGAGCCCACTCCCCCCACGCCAAATACGGCCACCGTGCTCTCCCCCAGACGGCTCAGCCCCTCTGTCCCGAGGAGCATTCTGGTGCGTTCAAATTCTTCCATTTTTTCTGTATGCATAGCCAAAACAGAGGGATGCGGCAGGCATCCCTCTTCCTCCTGATTTTTTATGACTGCGCAGCCCATCCTGACAGCCCCGCCGTCTGCCGGACATGGTTCTGGCGGCGGCCTGCGTGCGGATAAGCTGCCTCTTTCCGTGACTATTATTAACTCTGCTGCTGGTTTCGTCAAGTCTTTTTGCCAGGAACGGTCCGGCAGAAATTGTCCGTCGCCCATCCTGAGAAAACCTGCTACTCCATCGGCGCCTGATAAAATTTTCCGTAAAACTGTGTGGTTTTAAACTGGTTAATGATGACATGGGGATCGGTTTCCCTCATAAGCGCCACTATATCAGCAGCCTCATAGGCCGATACAACGGTGTGAAGAACATACATCTTCCGCCCGCTGTAGCCGCCTACAGCCTCCGCACAGGATATGCCGTGACGGTACTGTCCCACATAGGCCTTCATCACCTGCTCTGCCTTTTCCGTCGTAATCTGAAGCGTCACCCTCTCATACCTGTGGTGGAAGGAGGAGATGGTCTTTGTGCTGATGAACTGGAAGATTATGGAATAGCCGGCCCCCATCCATCCGAAAATCAGTCCAAAGATGCAGAACAGCACCACATTTCCCACGAAAACCCAGGTCCAGATGGACTGCCCCGTCTTGTTTGACACGTAGAGGGCAATAAAGTCCGTTCCCCCTGTGGACGCATTTCCCTTAAGAGCAATCACAATGGAAGTGCCCAGCAGGAAGCCGCCGAAGATGACATTGAGCATGATATCATCAAACATTGGAGAAAAGCGGAATATCTGAAGGAAGAGGCTGGAGCAGGCAACCTGAATCATGGAAAATACCGTAAATCTGAGGCTGATGCTCCGGCTACACAGAAGGGCAACCGGAATATTGAGAGCCAGCATGCCAAGGGAGGTGGAGAAACTGCGGCCAAAGAGAGAGGTCACCATATCAATCAGAATGGCAATCCCCGTAAAGCCTCCTGACAGAAGTCCTGCCGGCCGGATAAATACCTGGATCACAAACGACTGCAGAAGAGCAGACAGCACCACCGCTGCCAGGGTCACCGCATTCCTCACCTTCTTTTTCCTTCCCAGTGCCTTTGCCTTTGATGCAATCTGAACTACTCCCATTTTATTTTCCTCCGCATCGCCGGAACAATCCGGCTTTTTCCCTATACCTTATGGCAACCATATCTTTCCCAGAATCCCTCAAAAATTTTCCGCCGCGAAAGCTGCAGCTTCAGTCCACGCCGATGAGCGGCTCCGCAAAATGAAAAAGAACCGCTTCTCCCCCTGGAAAACGGCTCTTTTCATCACGTTCTGTTGACCGATACATTGAATAGTTTTGCTTTGTTCAATATAACATTTAAAAACAAATCTGTCAATGCATTTTCTGTCATTTTGCACAATTTAACCATTCCTTAACGAAAAAATGTATTAATTTTCCACATTGTAAAATTATTGTCCCGGGACTCTCATATTTCAGCAGAAACCTGAGCATACTTTCCATCATAACATTGCTGCGGCTCTGATGACTGTTTTGGACAGTCAGCCGCCTTTTTCACCGCAGCTCTATGAGAGGAGTTTTTTCATGGAAATTTCGAATAAACTGGAAGTAAACCTGCGCCATTTCCACCAGCTTTTGCGGGTAAATGAAAATTTTGATGTGGTATACCGCGTCGTGCGGGTGGGCGATCGGGATGCCTGCGTCTATTTCGTCGACGGCTTTGTGAAGGATGACACACTTTTGAGAATTCTTCAGGGCTTCTCTGCTGTCAGGGCCGACGGGATGCCGAAAACAGCCCATGATTTTTCCAAGCTCTATATCCCCTACTGCGAGGTAGGACTCCTGACAGACGATGCGCAGATTGTGGTGCAGGTTTTATCCGGCGTACCCTGTCTTTTTATCGACGGCTATGACAAATGCTTCGCCATTGACTGCCGTACCTACCCGGCCAGAGGCGTGGCAGAGCCTGACAAGGACAAGGTTCTGCGCGGTTCCCGGGACGGATTTGTGGAGACGCTTGTGTTTAATACAGCCCTGATCCGACGGCGCATCCGCGATCCCCAGATGACTATTGAGATTATGCAGGCAGGGGATAAATCCCACACGGACATCGCCCTCTGCTATATGGACGGGAGGGTTGACAGGGAGCTTCTCTCCCGTATCAAAAACAGGATTGAAGCCCTGCAGGTGGACGCTCTTACCATGAATCAGGAGAGCCTTGCCGAGTGCATTTATCCCTACAAATGGTATAATCCTTTTCCAAAATTTCGGTTTTCCGAGAGGCCTGACACGGCAGCAGCCTCCATTCTGGAGGGCAGCCTTGTAATTCTGGTAGACAATTCGCCGGCTGCCATGATCCTGCCGTCCTCTATTTTTGATATTGTGGAGGAGGCGGACGATTACTATTTTCCGCCTCTTACAGGGACCTATCTGCGCCTTTCCAGGCTGGTGATTTCCTTTCTCACCCTGTTTCTGACGCCTGTCTGGCTGCTGTTTATGCAGAATCCTCAGTGGATTCCCCACTGGCTGGAATTTATCCGGCTCTCTGATGAGATCCATGTGGCGCTGATTTTTCAGCTGCTGATTCTGGAATTTGCCATTGACGGGCTGCGGCTTGCGGCAGTAAACACTCCCAGTATGCTGACTACCCCTCTGAGCGTGATCGCCGGAATTGTACTGGGCGAATACTCTGTTAAATCCGGCTGGTTTAACAGCGAGACCATGCTCTACATGGCTTTCGTGACAATCGCCAACTACTCCCAGTCCAGCTATGAGCTGGGATATGCCCTCAAATTTATGCGGGTGCTGCTGCTTCTTCTGACCTCCGTCTTTAACCTGTGGGGTTTTATCGCCGGAACTGTTTTCTGCTTTGCCGCCCTCATCTTCAACAGGACAATCGCAGGCAAGAGCTATATTTACCCGCTGATTCCCTTTCGCTTATCCGAGCTGAAAAAGAGAATCATCCGGACAAGGCTGCCCCATTCGAGAAAGTAAATTCCGCCGTTTCTTCTTTTCTTCTTTTTCACTCAAGAGCGGCCTTCAGCCGCAGCAGGGCCTCCTCATACTGGCTGGAGGGTACGGATGCACAGGAGAGCAGGAGCCTTTTTACTCCTGCCTCCTCCCCTCTTCCCTCTCCCTGCTCCACCGTGCGGATTCCCACTCCAGACGCCCTGGCGCGCTCTCTGATCTCCCTGTGTGAGAGCTCCGTCTTAAGCTCCATCAGCACGAGAAATCCTGCCTCTCCCAGACAGGCCTTCGCCTTATCCCCGAATACTTTCTCAATTTCAGCCCCAAGGAGCTTTGCCTTCTGGCTGTACAGCCTTCTGGATTTTCTTATCTGCCCCTCCAGGTGACCGTCCCGGATAAACTGGCAGAGAGCAATCTGTTCCGCCTTTGACGCTGTCTGGTTATAAAATTTTCCTCTTTTTTTATATGCGTCCAGGAACTCAGGCGCAAGCACCATAAAGCTCAGACGGATGGACGGCAGAAGAAGCCTGGAGAATGTCCCCATATAGACTACCCCGCGCCCTCCCGAGAGCCCCTGAAGGGATGAGACAGGACGGCTGTAATAGCAGAACTCACTGTTATAGTCATCCTCAATAATAAGGACATTCTGCTTCCTGGCCTCCCTTATAAGTTCCATCCGCTCTCTCATCCCCATCACATCTCCCCAGCTTGTCAGCTGCGACGGCGTCAGATAATAGATGCTGCCGGGAGCAGGCATTTTCCCCTCCGCAGGCATTCCGGTGACAGAAAAACCGTGATCCTCGAAAATCGTTCGGCCCTGATGGAATCCCGGGTTATGCATGATCACCTGTGCCCTCTCCTTTACCATCGGGCAGAGGATATTCAAAAGACTCTGCACACCTGCTCCCACCACAATCTGCTCCGGCGTGCAGATCACGTTTCTGTGGCGGTTCAGATAACGGCAGAGCTCCTCCCTCAGTTCAGACTCTCCCTGAGGTTCACCGTAGGAAAGCAGCCTTTCATCCTGCCTGAGGGCGCTCTTTACATACCGCCTCCACACCTCGAACCGGAAACTTTCCCGATCGACACGCGAAGAAGAGAAATCAAAGGGAAGCTCTGCCTCTCTCTCCTGCTTTCGGTTCTCCCACTCCTCTTTTTTGGCCTTGGCAAATTCTGTCACATAGTATCCGCTCTGAGGCCTTGACACAATATATCCCTCTGCAGCCAGCATCATATAGGCCGTTTCCACTGTTGTCCTTGAAAGCTCAAGCTGTACAGAGCATTTCCGGATGGATGGCAGCTTCGTTCCCGGCTGCAGCATGCCTGAGCGGATCAGCTCCCTGTAATACTCATATACCTGAAGGTACAGCAGATCCTGTCCGCTTCCTCCGTCTCCCAGAACCAGTCTCTTCTCCTCTCTGGCTGTCTTCCCCAGCCTAACTGTCTCTGTCAGTGGCATTTTCCGATTCAATCCATTCTCCCCATTTCCTGATTTTACTGTTTCTGTCTGTCAATCTTTTTCATCATACCATCAATTTCTGTAAAAGTCACTTTTTCTTTCCGTTTTTTCTTTACCTCAGGCTGCATTTTCCCTTATAATAGAGCCGTCGCTTTGGAAGGCCTTCTTTCTGTCTGCTTTTTCTGTCAGAACCGGAGGCAGAGGAAAGGAGGCGGGAGGCATTAACGGCTGTGCCCAAAGATATTCCCCGGGCACATGGAAGCCGCCTGCTGTCAGCCCGGCGGCAAATATAAAATACAGAAATGGAGACACAACTATGACTCAACCAAACACACTCCGAGGCATTCTGTCTGCTCTGGCAGGCGGCATCCTCTGGGGATTCTCAGGAACCTGCGGACAGTTCCTCTTTTCCTTTGAAGCCGTCGACCCCTCGTGGCTCACCGTCACAAGAATGCTTTTCGCCGGGATTATCCTGTTAGCTGTATCCTTCCCCGGCCGCCGGACTGCCATGAAAGGAATTCTGACAGAAAAAAGCAGCCTGATCAGACTGCTTCTCTTTTCTGTCCTCGGTCTTACGACCTGCCAGCTTACCTACCTGACTGCCATCTCCTATTCCAATGCCGGTACTGCCACCGTTCTTCAGTACCTGGGGCCTGCCCTGATCATGGTCGTCTCTTGTTTTCTGGCAAGACGGCTGCCTTCAGGAAAGGAGGTATTTGCCATTGTTCTGGCTGTCTCAGGCACCTTTCTGCTGGCAACTCACGGTAATCCAGGTTCTCTGGTTATCTCTCCAGAAGGGCTTTCCTGGGGACTTTCTTCTGCCGTTGCCCTCGTGCTCTATACCATGCTTCCGGGCAGTCTCATTGCCCGCTGGGGAAGCACCGTTGTCACTGGCTATGGGATGCTCATCGGAGGGATCTTTCTCTTCTTTCTGACCGGATA
>JAHZAR010000033.1:0-5148 GCA_019423835.1 Clostridiales bacterium
TCATAACTTGTTAGTACTTCTCTAATTACAATTTTTTCGAGACCGATTGAACAAATTAAAGACATAGTTGCAATAAAAATAATCAGTCTGTCTTTCTTCTCCTTTCGAAAATTTCCTCCCTCCATTTCTTTCACCCCCTACTTCAGCAGTTCCTCGATAGAATCTTTTAAACTTTGTTATTGCCATCTAAACGTAGAAAACTCCATATGTTTGTGGTATACTGTTTTCATTAACACCACCGTGCCAAATAACACAAATAAGGAGACTCTAATTGCACATGACAAAACAATGTAAATATGTATTAAATCATCTCAAAAAAATATCATGTAACAGTGATGTCCTTTTATCATTTGTCACTAATTCCCCTTATATTTGTATTTTTAGCGATACTTCTGTTTTTTTTGACTACTCCAAGTATGAAACAGAAATCGATTCAATTATTCAATTTCTTATTAACAATGGCTATATTACTCAAGGTTTTAACCAATACAATTTTCGTCTCACACAAAAAGCGATACATCCTATTCAATACAATATCGAAAGATTTAAAAATTTTTTAATACAATCCATCTTGGTTCCAATCGTAGTCTCTGCTATAACATCTATTATTACTGTGTATATAACATTATGGCTAAAACACTAACTATCACAGATGTAATAACCGATACTATAACTCTAACTATTAATTCCCACTTTGGTGCCAAGTTCTTCTTACTCCCTCCTCTCTCACTTTCTACTTCAGCAGTTCCTCGATGGAAACACCCAAATGTTCCTTTTATTACTTAGTATCTTTTAAAGTTACTCTTTAGCAAAAAAAATTGCCACTGGATCTTCAATGTTTAATTCATCAATCATAATCTGTATTTCATCGCTTCCAAACACTCCATTTTTCATTTTTTCATAAAAAGTCTTTGGTGTGATTCCAATTTTAGCCGCGATAGCAGACTGAGTATACCCATTTTTTGCAATGAGTCCTCGAAGTTCATCTGTACGAATCACCGTTCTCACCTCTCTTTGTAACTTATTAAGATACTATCATCTTATCACATTATTGTAACTTGTCAAGATATTTTTTATTGCTTTTATAACATTTTTGTGCTACTATTAAGTTACCGTGAAAGGAGGGAATTGTATTGACAATAGGAGAACGGATAAAAGAACTACGAGAGCGTTTAGGAATGAGTCAGGTAGATTTTGCAACAAAAATCAATGTTTCCAAACAGTCTCTATATAAATATGAAAATAATATCATTACAAACATACCATCTGACAAAATAGAAGCTGCTGCTAAAGTAGGAAACGTATCGCCTGCTTACCTTATGGGTTGGAACGACAATCTCGCTCCTATAAATAATGAAATGCAAGAAACAAAAAAAGGCGTCACCATTAAAGTTTTAGGCCGAGTAGCTGCTGGAATCCCTATTGAGGCAATAGAGGATATCATAGATACAGAAGAAATATCCGAAGCCTTAGCCTCTACTGGAGAATTTTTTGGCCTACTCATTGATGGCGATAGCATGGAACCGGATATTCACAAGGGAGATACTGTTATTGTACGCCAGCAAAATGATGCAGAATCCGGCGAAATTGTAATTGCTATGGTAAATGGATGCGATGCTACCTGTAAACGGCTTATTAAATACGCTGAAGGAATCAGCCTCGTATCCCTTAATAATAAGTATGCTCCTATGTTTTTTTCAAATAAGGATGTCACTGAAAAACCTGTTCGTATTATTGGTAAGGTTGTTGAAAGTCGCAGAAAATGGTAAGCAGTAGAAACTTAATTTTCAGAAATTTACAAATTGCAATTCTTCTCTTGCTACATTGAGTTTCACAGGAGACATAAAAAGTAAGCGGAGAATAGCATTAAAAAATGCCATTAATATTAAGATTACCTCTTAACATAAAAGGATGTTATGATGAATAATGTATTTGTTTTTTCTATAAAAAATGATATAGATACCGCTTTAGCATCTTACAATTTATTGAATAATTTGGCTAATCAGCTTGAAAATGGCAGCTATGATCAACTTATCATAGACTTTTCAAATGTGACGTTTGTGGCAGCCAATCAATTTGCTGTCTTAGGGTGTATTTTCCATAACTACATGGCTAAGCATCCAAATGCAGAGTTATTTTTAAAGAATATGCATCCTAAAATAAAAACTATTATTCAAAAAAATGGGTTTGGTAAGCACTTTGGACTGGGTACTATTCCAGACCAGTTCAATACTGTAATTCCATATAAGATTTTTACTGTTAGCGAAATTAAGGAATATGAATCTTATTTAACCTTAAAATTATTTAGTCGTTCGGATTTGCCTCAAATGACTAACGCTTTTAAACATATGATTCAAGATTATTTATTAGAAGTATTTAAAAATGTTTCTGATCATACTAGCAGTAAATATGTATACTCTTGTGGACAGTTTTTTCCAAAAAGTTCGATGTTGTATTTTACTATCGTTGATAATGGTGAAACTATTCCATATAATGTTGAACACTTTTTCATTAAAAACAATGATACTCCTCCAGATAATTGCCTTAAATGGGCTCTTCAAGAGGGAACAACAACTTCCGACACTGACAGTCCACGTGGAATAGGCTTATTTCTAATCAAACAATTTATTCAATCCAATAAAGGAAAACTCTGTATTATATCTGGAGAGGAGAACTACGAGTTTTCATCGCACAAGGAACGATATATAAAATTAACCAGTCCTTTTCCAGGAACGATTGTTACACTTGCTTTCAATTTAAGTGATAGCTCATTTTATTCAATGTCCAATGCAGATTACACGGAAATTCAATTTTAGGAGGTCTTTTATGAAATATGTAGATGTAGCAAAAATAATAGAGAGTCCTTCTGCTCTCACTCAAGAACAGGGAGATCTGGTTTTTCGCGAAATTGATAATGCTTTTAAGCAACATGATAAAATTTCAATTGATTTTGAAAATGTAGAAAGCATTATTTCGCCTTTTTTAAATAATGCCATCGGAAAACTATACGAAAAATATAGCAGCGATTACATCAAAGAAAACCTTAAGATGGTAAACTTTCCTGCCGAAAAAAATTCTACCATGAATGTGGTTATAACAAACGCAAAACGGTTTTATACAAATAAGCAAAAATTTAGCCAGACAGTTAAGGAAGTGATCGATAATGAGTAAGGTTTCTGTATCAGCTTTCAAACCAACTTCAAACGATGTATTATTAATGGATACAAACATTTTGATACATCTTTTTTATCCGACCATGAGCCGTTCCTTCATGAAGCCTTACGAAAAACTTTATGCTGATATTCTTTCAAAACATGCTTCGTTGATTATACCTGCCATACAACTCTCTGAATTTATTAATCGCTGTATTCGTTTTCAATTTGAACTTTATAAAAATGAGCATGCCTCCGAAAACATAGTTGATTTCAAAAAAGATTATAGAAGTACTGACGATTATAAAACAAGTATGGAAAGTATTCTTGATATTGTGAAAAACGATATTTTAAAAACTTTTAAACCTATTGATGATTTTTTTTCATCAATGAAACCTGACTCACTCCTTATATACGGTTTTTCATACGATTTTAACGATGCCTTGTTAGTTGAAATTGCAAACAAACATAATGCATCAATCATTACCCATGATTCTGACTTTGGGAACTACAGAACCCGTCAGAAAATTATTACTAACAATTCCATACTTTTAAATTTTCAGTAACTTAAAAACTGGAAACTTGAAATAACATGAAAAACCGCCCGGTGCTACCAACACCGAACGGCTTTCCATAGATTTTCTCTTGCCAGACACTCCGGCAATATGATAAATCCAGCTTGAACACCTGAATTATATCATTTCTGGAGCGTCCTGGCAAGGGGCGTTATTTTTATACTCAAATTTACATAGACTGTACCATCACAGCCTATCCCTCGAAAAAAGGAGATGATACCCATGCTCACAGGAGCAGCCTACATCCGTGTCAGCACAGATGATCAGCTAGATTTAAGTCCTGACTCCCAGCTGGATGAGATCAAAAAGTACGCCAAACAGAATGATATTATTCTGACCTCTGATTATATTTTCATGGAAAAGGAAGGCCGCAGCGGAAAAAAGGCCGAAAACCGTCCGGAATTTCAGCGAATGATCGCCACCGCTAAAGAAAAGCCGAAGCCCTTTGACGTAATCCTTCTGTGGAAGTTCTCCCGGTTTGCCAGAAACCAGGACGAAAGCACCTTTTACAAAGGGATGCTGCGAAAAAAACTGGGAATCAATGTGGTCAGCATTTCAGAGCCTATTATGGACGGAATGTACGGCCGCCTGATTGAAATGATCATTGAATGGCAGGACGAGTTCTATTCTTACAATCTGGGCATGGAAGTCAACCGCGGCATGACAAAAAAGGCTGAGTTAAACGGTTATCAGACCTCCCCCTGCCTGGGCTACGCAGCTGTCGGCGGCGGCCGTCCTTTTGTAATTGTAGAGGAGGAATACAAAACAGTAGAGTCCATCTTCCAGATGTACGCTGTAGAGCGGCTGGATAAGACTGCCATTGCCCGCCGTTTAAATGCCAGAGGGCTTCTCACCAAGCGGGGCAATCCCTTTGACCAGAGGGCCGTGGAACGAATTCTGAAAAACCCTTTTTACATAGGCACTGTTGAATGGAAAGGTATTTCCTTCCACGGTTCCCATGAGGTAAGAAAAAGCGTTGCCGACCTGTTCCCTATCTGCCAGGAGCGGCTGCAGAAAGAGTTTCGTCCAATCAGACGCCGAAACATATCTACCTGCCGGCATTGGGCCTCAGGGCTTTTAGAATGTTCTGGCTGCGGCGCCACTCTGTCCTACAACGGGGGAGGCAGCACCCGGCCGGATGCCGTTTTCTCCTGCTGGAAATATGCGAAAGGACTGCACCGCCAGTCCTGTTCCGTTACTGTAGCCAAGGTAGAGCGGACCATTATCCGCTCCCTGGATGAAATACTCCAGACAGGGCACTTTGAATATGAATACATCCCAAAGTCTCCCTCCCAGGATACAATAGGACAGCAGGAGGCGCTGAAGGAGCAGCTGGAACGGATTTCTCAAAAGGAAGAACGAATCAGAGCTGCCTATGAAAACGGGATTGACACACTGGAGGAATATAAGGAAAACCGTAC
>JAHZAR010000033.1:5158-5647 GCA_019423835.1 Clostridiales bacterium
CCATTCTCACCCAGGCGGAAAGAGAGACAGAAAAGCCTGTCCCCTCACAGAAAGAACGCCTCGACCGCGTTCATACTGTGCGGGATCTGCTTACCTCCAATGCCGTAGATTTTGAAACAAAGGGGAATGCGCTTCGCAGCATCCTGAAGTATATTGTATTTGACCGCAGCCGGGATCATTTTGAGTTTCACTATTATGTCTGACTGTATTTAAAAAAACTGTGCTGCTGTTTAAAAAGTCTTTTCAGAGACTTCTACCGCCCTGTCTGGCGCTTTTTTCTTTATCGCCCGGACTACCCATGATAAGGTTTAAGTCTCTGGAAACCTGTAAAATCAAGGTTTTATGGCCTATAATCTGTTATTGACATCCGGCCCGCCATACTGACTCATAATAAACTGCGCCATCTTAGGATTCGTCTGTGTGATTTTTACCGGATACTGCAGCCTTTTCTCATACCTCCACATACTCTACACCTCCCCTTCCCACGGC
>JAHZAR010000033.1:5657-24832 GCA_019423835.1 Clostridiales bacterium
TTTCTGTTATCCATGTCCAGCGGTCCGTGCTCTGTACAGCATCCACCATCAGCGGTCCATACTGGCGCTGCCAGGCATCCACTGCCTCGTTTCGGAGTCCGGTTACATAATGATAATAGCTGAGAGCCTCCTGATCTTCCGGATGAGTGTCCAGGTACAGAAGCACATCATCCATGGCGAAGCTGGCCTGACAGATCCTCTGTCTCAGGGCCTCCCTCGTCCACTCTCCCATATTTCTTTCCATTCCACTGCTTCCCACAGCCATCACCTGCACCTCCCCTTTAAAAATGGCAGATCGAGTTCCGGGAAAATCGTTCCTCTGACAAATCCTGTCTCCATATTATATGTCTTGCTCCATTTCTGCATCGGAACATAGGACATTCCCACCGGAAAATCGGCTGGATTGAACAGACTGCCGCAGTCGGAATGAGCTGTCATTCTTTCTGCCTCCTCCTTCCTTCCCGGCATGAATACACGGGCCGAAGAGGATGCCCCATCTCTCCCGTCCGGTCTCATACTGCCGCAGAGAGTCCCGTAGGCGGAGTTCTGAAAACTCTGGAACCCCCAGTTCATATCGTCATAACCGCCTCTGCTGCACAAATCCTGCCGCTGCATTTCCTGCGGACCGTCAGCTCCGCCTATGGAAGCGTCCGAACCAAATTCCACACGGCCTGCCTGGCGCCAGTCCGCCTTTACGCTGTTTTCAAGCTGACGGCGCACGGATTCCGGTCTCTCTCCCCGAAATCCGTCAGAATACTGCTGCTCATAGCAATTCATACTTTCATATGCCCTTTCCTGATTCACTTACAATTTTATCATATGCCAGACTGCCTGTTCAGCGTTCCCCAGGAGTCCTCTGCTCCCTCTGGAGCATTTCTCTCCCAAATCTCTCTTTTTTTCTCTTCCCAAATCTTTGATTTTCCCGATCTTCCTTCTTTCTTAACTTTCTTTTCCTCTTCCTCTTTGCTATAATAGCTTTCAGCAGGCTTTTTTACCTGTTTTATTGCAGTAACTGTTTTCCCGCCTGTCCTGACGGAAAGACAGGGAACAGGGCCTGTTATATTTTCATTACTGCAGATAAATCTGACAGACGAGGTGTATTATGAAAATTATCATTATCGGCTGCGGCAAGGTTGGGCGAACCCTGACGGAGCAGCTTGCCACTGAGGCTCACAACATCACAGTGATTGACACAAATCCCAAAAAAATACAGGATGTGACGGAGGATCTGGACGTTCTCGGCATCACGGGCAATGGTGCAGGCATCAGCACACTTCAGGAGGCAGGGGTAGAGCAGACAGATATTCTGATCTCTGTCACCGGCTCTGACGAGCTGAATCTGCTCTGCTGCCTGATCGCCAAAAAGGCCAGCCGGTGCCAGACAGTAGCCAGAGTCCGAAACCCCATGTACAGCCAGGAAATCGACTTTATCAAGGCGCAGATGGGCGTTTCTATGATCATCAATCCCGAGCTTGCGACTGCCCTTGAAATATCAAGGCTTCTGCGCTTTCCGGCTGCCATCAAGGTGGATAACTTTTCAGGCGGCAGAATCCAGCTTGTCAAACTGAAGCTGGACAGGCGCATTCCTGTAGACGGAATGAAGGTAATGGATCTGCCGAAACAGTCCGGAAGCGACATTCTGGTCTGTGCGGTGGAGCGGGATGAAACCGTCTATATTCCGGACGGCAGCTTTGTCCTCCGGGAAAACGACACCATTTCCTTTATTGCAGCAGGGGATAACGTCCTTCGCTTTCTCAGGGCCTTCTCCCTTCCGGCAGCTCCTGTCAAAAGTGTCATCATCGTCGGCGGAGGCACCATCGGCTATTATCTGGCCAAACAGCTTTCCAAAACCGGCATGAGAATCCGCATCGTAGAGAACAATCTGGAGCGATGCAACTTTCTGAGCGAAATGCTCCCGGAGGATGTGACAGTCATTCACGGAGATGGAACTGATCGCCATCTTCTGATGGAGGAGGGACTCGGCCAGGCGGAGGCTTTCGTGACCCTGACTAATCTGGATGAGGAAAATATTCTTTTAGCCCTGTTCGCGAAAAAGAATTCCGGCGCAAAACTGGTTTCCAAGGTAAACCGCCTGGCCTTTGATGACATTATTGAGGAGCTCGACATCGGAAGCGTGATCTATCCCAAATATCTGACTGCCGATTATATTATCCAGCATATACGCACCATGCGTCATTCTGCGGCCAACACAATCGAAACCCTTTACCGGCTTCTGGACAACCGGGTAGAGGCCCTCGAGTTTTCCATTCTGGAATCCTGTCCTGTGACAAATATCCCGCTGTCTGAACTCAGGCTGAAGCCGGGATATCTTATCTGCTGCATCCGCCGTGGAGAACAGGCCTTTATTCCAGGAGGAAGCGACACCATCCAGGTAGGGGATTCCGTTATCGTGGTAACTCTGGAGAGGGGCCGCCATGACATTCTGGATATTCTGGAGAGCAGGAGGTGATGGTATGAATTATTCCGTGATCTCCTATATCGTGGGATGGATTTTAAACTGCGAGGGACTTTTCATGCTTCTGCCCTGCCTGACAGCACTGATCTACGGGGAAGAAGCCGGTTTTGCCTTCGTCGTCACGATGGCTCTCTGCTTTCTGATTGGAGTTCCTCTCACCATCCGGAAGCCTAAAAACATGGTTTTCTACACAAAGGAGGGATTTATCTCTGTTTCCCTGAGCTGGATTGTAATGAGCGTGATGGGTTCCCTGCCTTTCCTGTTCAGCGGGGTAACCTCCAATCCCGTTGACGCTCTGTTTGAAACTGTTTCAGGATTTACTACCACAGGTGCCAGCATTTTCAGCGATGTGGAAAGTCTGCCCTACTGTATTCTGTTCTGGCGCAGCTTCACTCACTGGATTGGCGGAATGGGTGTTCTCGTCTTTATTCTGAGCCTGCTTCCCCTTACGGGAGGCTACCACATGAATCTGATGAAGGCAGAAAGCCCGGGGCCCTCTGTGGAAAAACTGGTTCCCAAGCTGCAGTCCACCGCCAAAATCCTGTATTCGATCTATATTGCGCTGACGCTTCTTGAGATCCTGCTTCTTCTGGCAGGAGGGATGCCTCTGTTTGACACTCTGACACTCTCCTTCGGAACAGCAGGTACAGGAGGCTTTGGAATCAAGAATGACAGTATGGCAGGGTACTCTCCCTATCTTCAGAATGTCGTAACCGTGTTCATGATTCTGTTCGGCGTAAATTTCAGTTTTTATTTTCTTCTTCTGCTGCGGAAGCCTCAAAAGGCCTTCCGCATGGAAGAGGTTCGCTGTTACGTGGGAATCATCGCTGTTGCGATCGCTGTCATAACCTTTAATATCAGAGACTTTTATCCCTCCGTGGGACAGGCCTTCCAGCAGGCGGCCTTCCAGGTTGGGTCCATTATCACCACAACCGGCTACGCGACCACTGATTTCAACACATGGCCGCAGGTGTCCAAAACTATCCTGGTGATGCTGATGTTTGTCGGTGCCTGTGCCGGAAGTACCGGCGGCGGAATCAAGGTCTCCCGCTTTGTCATTCTGCTCAAAACGATTAATAAGGAGCTTCATCACTTCCTCCATCCAAAGGCAGTCCGCAAAATTTCCATGGACGGAAAGGTAGTGGAGCATGAGGTGGTCCGCTCTATCAATGTTTTTATGATTGCCTATGTCCTCATTTTTTCTTTTTCCGTTCTCCTGGTGGGCTTTGACAATCAGGATCTTGTGACAAACTTCACAGCAGTAGCCGCTACTCTGAACAACATCGGCCCCGGTCTGGAGATGGTGGGACCTGCCCAGAATTTCGGCCTGTTTTCCAATGGCGCAAAGTGTGTGCTGATCTTTGATATGCTGGCCGGAAGGCTTGAAATTTTCCCTCTCCTTCTTCTGTTCGTGAGGGATACCTGGAAAAAGTTTTAACAGCAGAACGATCTGCTGTTTTCTGACAGAGAGGGGCAGTCAGCTTTTTGCCGACTGCCCCTCTCACTCATTGATTCTTTTTATCTGAAGACTCTCTTCGTCCTGTCCTTCCCTCTCTGCTCCTACGCCTCCGTCCGCTTCGCCTGTCTGCTCAGATACCTGATGATTTCTTTTCTGGTGACAATCCCGATAAAATTTTTCTGATCGTCCAGCACAGGAACAAAGTTCTGGTTCATTGCCTTGCCCAGCAGATCCTCCATGGCGCATCCCGCCAGCACCGGCTGGTTGTCCAGCCGTCTTTGCACCTCTGTCACCTGGACACGATCCAGCCCCTTGAAGGTGAAATCAAATTTATTCTTTATGCCCCACAGCAGGTCGCCCTCTGTGATCGTTCCCACATATCTGCCCTGGCGGGTGATAATCGGCATGGCTGCATACTGGTAATGCTCCATTTTGTCAAGGGCCTCTTTCAGCGTCTCATCCTCGTAGATAAAAGCTACATCGCTCTTCGGTGTTAAGAAAAATAAAATATTCATTGGCTTATTCTCTCCTTGTTGTCCAAAACCCTGCGCGTCTTCGGATGCCTCCGGTTCCGCGGCTCTCAGCTGTCTGATTTTTTAATACCCCAGCGGCTCATTGACAAACACGATCTCTGCTTCCATCCCATTGACCGGTCGTTCCAGAATCACCGTAGCGCGGCAGAGCCTCGAGGGACTCATGCACTCATAGCAGCGGTCTCCCGACGCACAGGGTGTGTCTGCCTGAAGACGTTTTGCATTCAGAGGTGCCGCCACATTCCTGGCCCTCTGCCATGCATGGTTCAGATCAGGCGCGATCTTGTTTGAGCCCACTACAAAAAACACCTTTTTGGGGCCAAACAGTGTTTCCGACACCCGGTTCCCGTTTCCGTCAATATTTACCAGCTCCCCTGTTTCAGAAACTCCGTTTGCACTGGTTATGTAAATGTCAGCGCCCCTCGCCCGCAAGAGTGTATCCATCCCCGGCACCAGCCAGTGCCAGATTACCTCATTTTCCTCCGCAAGCACACGGTCAAGCTCCATTTCCTTAAGCGTCATGGAACCTCCAAATGCAACACGGCAGCCGCGGATTTTGCGCTTCAGATAATCAGCAGCCTCCTCCTTTGTCTGGAAAAAAGCGGTCTGAAACTCGTGTCTCTCAAAATTTTTCCTGAGAACTTCAATATTCATGTCTATCTCCCCATATCCTGGCTGCGGCCTCTTCTGCCTTCTTCCCGGCTCCGCCCTGCTGTCGCAGATGCCTCAGCCTTTCCTCTCCTGTCACTTTCAGGGCAGAACCCGATTCTCCTATGATCTTAACTTTTTCCTGAGAATATGTCAACCAGATTTGGGACAGAACCTGCGGCTGCCTCTCTGTCTCCCCTCTTTTTTTGTCTCATCAAAAATGCGCCCCGGGCGGAATCTTCAATGACTCCGTTCAGAGCGCATTTTTTCTCTTTCTCTCTGGCTTTGTCGGCTCACAGCCTGTCGTTTTCCCTACTCCAGATAGTCCAGGGCATCAACCGGCTGTCCTCCCTGCCTGAGCTCAAAGAATACATTATTTCCCTCTATGGAATAATATTTTGTCGGCTCTGCCACATATCCGATGGTATCGCCTTTGTAGAGGTATTCCCCCTCCACAGCCTTCACATCCTTGAGCTGGCCGCAGACTGCAGTGTACTCATTGCCCAGATCCATGACCACGTAGTTTCCGATCTCCTCATTGGAGCCGCACTCCGTCACCCTGGCGTTGGCGGGAGCCAGGACAGGGCTGCTCACATCGCTCTGAATGATCAGAGCGGGATTGCATTTGTACTGATCCAGAGTCGGAAAATAGATCGTGGTATCCATACTGTAGTCGAGGATAATATTTCCCATTACAGGCCAGGCCAGCTTGTCAGTTTCCTTAAAATCAAGGGTAAGGGCTTTTGCGCTGGTTCCGGAAGCCTCGGCACCGGCATCGGCCGCTCTTTCGGCAGTTCCTTCACCGGTATCCTTTTTGTCTTCCTTTGAATACTCTGCATTGGAGCTTCCTGCCACCTTCGTGTCCTCGTCTGCAGCCTCGGCGGCATTTTCTGCTGATTTTTCCTCAGCCTGCGGCTGCGGGTTCTGCTCCACAATGTACCCGCCCGTTTCCGGGACCTCCAGATATGGATTTTCCTCCACTCTATCGCTTCCCTGTCTGAATTTCACTGTCCCTGCTGCGGCAACAATAGTCAGCAGGCCTAATACCATCATTCCCAGGAGAACTTTGTCCCTGAGCAGCTGGTTCATCTTATTTTTCACGCTTATCACCTCGGTAATATTCTTACCAAACCGAGGCGACTTATTCAGAAATCAAAACAATATTTTTATAGTAAAATCTGAGCAGCTCCTCTGCCGTGTAACCCTCCTTTGCCTTCTCATTTGCTCCCCACTGGTCAAAGCCATAGCCGTGTCCTCTCCCCTCTGTCACACAGCGGATGCCCGATTCCGTTTTTTCAAAGGAAAAGGCACAGGACTGAAGGCCCAGAGCATATTGAATCTCCTCCCCCGTATACAGCTTTTCCCCCGCCTTTACCTGGACGGCATACCCGGCGCTGTCCTTTTCCACAATCTGCATGCTCTCAAAGGCAGTGTCCGGAGACAGGTCAGGCGGGTTTTCCATCCCGTTCAGACGTTCACAGAACTCCTTTGGCGTGAATACCTCTGCCGTCAGATACCCGGGAGCACGGACATCCTCCGGGCAGTCGGCAGAAACCAGGTAGGGATGCCTCTCATCTCCTTCTCTCGTCTTTCCGGCACTGATCCCGTGGAAGAGCGGGTCAATGGGTTTGCCGTCAAAGGTAAGAATCTGCCCCTCCGTTTCCTTTGCCGCGTCCGAAAACTTATTGTAGTACCGGAGAAAATATTCCTTCCCCCAGAGGTCCTGCATCCCGCTCTCTGTGAGAATATCCAGATCCAGTGCCGATTCCTGTATGGAACGCTCCTCTCCCATGACCCCATACAGATAGGTCCTTGCCAGGATCATCTGTGCCTTGATTGTCTCCAGCTCATAATCCGCCGGGATCTGTACAGCGGCAATACCGATCAGATACTCCTCAAGAGGGACTGCCTGCTCTTCCCCCTCCCGGTCCAGAACAATGGCCCTCTCCCCCTCCCCCGGCTGTGAGACTGAGACCGCGCCTGTTCTTGCAGATCCCTCCACGCGGCCTGTCCACGCCATGGTAAGAACATAGGGAAAAATCAGTGATACCGCACACACTGCTGCGATGCGCTTCATAGGAAAATCACTCCATTTCTGAAAATTATTTGCCGTGCCGTTCAAACACGCTCAGGGATATTCTGGCTGAAAAAGAGACGCTCTGCCGGAGAATGCCTGCCCCGCAGTGCAGAAAACAGGGAAGAGCTCCGGCCGCTTCTAAAGTTTATGTGATCCTCCGCAGATTTATGACTGAGCCCTATCCTCATAATTGAAATTTTGGAAAAATTATGATAAAATCCAATTAGATTTCAGAACCTGAAAGGAGATTTTCATATGGAAAAAGAATTGCTGAACTATGTAAGTGAAAAATCCAACGAGCTGATGAATTCTGCCACCTGCTGTGCAGAGGCAAAGGCAGCTGCAAAGGCCTGGCTGGAGGCGGCCGGAACTGAGCGGGAGGCCGAGGCTACGAGACAGTATCTGAAAGAGCTGGAGGCTGATATTGTGACAGCTGAGGGGCTGGAAGCCTTTGCCGAGTCTGAGGCAGGGGCGAAGGTATTCGGAGCAGAGGCGGGCAAGGTAGCAGCCCACGCCAGAGAAATCAGAGCCGCCGGAGCCAGATACTGTGACTGCCCGGCCTGCACGGCTGTAGCGGCTATTCTGGAGAAAAAAGAAGAGATGCTGAAATAGTGAAAAAGCTGGCAGAACTCTCGGAAATCAGAGTCCTGCCAGCTTTTTTGTCCGTTATGGTTTACAGTTCTACCTTCACCTTCTTAAGGTGCCAGATGTCCTTTACATACTCCTCAATCGTCCTGTCAGAGGAGAACTTTCCTGAGCAGGCAGTATTTAAGAGTGCTGCCTTTGCCCACCATTCCTGATTCCTGTAAGCTTCCTCCACGCGCTTCTGAGCCTCGGCATAGGAGCGGAAGTCCTTGAGGATAAAGTAGGTGTCCGCTTTTGCACTGTTCTTTGTGTTTAACAGAGAGTTGTAAATATCCCTGAACAGTTCCGGATCCTCAGGCGCATAGTAGCCGTTAATCAGCTGCATCAGCACCCGTCTGATCTCCTGGTCTGTGTTGAAGATCTCAACCGGATTGTAGCCGCCATTGTTCTCGTAATTGATAACCTCGTCGGAGGAAAGTCCGAAGATAAAGGCATTCTCCTTTCCAACCTCCTCCACAATCTCCACATTAGCTCCGTCCATGGTTCCAAGAGTCAGCGCTCCATTCAGCATGAACTTCATATTTCCTGTACCGGACGCTTCTTTGCTGGCGGTGGAAATCTGCTCACTGACATCGGCTGCCGCAAAGATGATCTCTGCGTTGGACACACGGTAGTCCTCAATGAACACGACCTTGATCTTTCCGTTAATTGACTTGTCATGATTGATCACATCCGCCACAGAGTTGATGAGCTTGATGGTCTTTTTAGCTATCTGATAGCCTGCGGCCGCCTTCGCTCCGAAGATGAAGGTTCTCGGAACCATCTCCATATTCGGGTTATCCTTCAGCTGATTGTACAGATACATCACATGGAGAATGTTTAACAGCTGCCGCTTGTACTCGTGAAGCCTCTTCACCTGCACATCGAAGATCGATCTCGGATCCACATCAATTCCATTGTGTTCCTTGATGTATTTTGCAAGGCGCAGCTTGTTGTGATACTTGATGTTCATAAATTCCTGCTGGCACTTCTTGTCATCCGCATAAACCTTCAGCTTTGCAATCTGAGGCAGGTCTGTAATCCACTCGTCCCCGATCTTGTCTGTCACCCAGGCTGCCAGCTCCGGATTTCCATGGAGCAGGAATCTTCTCTGGGTAATGCCGTTGGTCTTGTTGTTGAACTTCTCCGGCATCATCTCATAGAAATCTTTTAACTCCTGGTGCTTTAAGATCTCTGTGTGCAGCTTCGCAACACCGTTTACAGAGAAACCGGCCACAATCGCCAGGTGTGCCATCTTCACCTGTCCGTCAAAGATAATGGCCATCTTCCTGACTTTCTCATAATTGCCGGGGTACTTTTTCTCCACCTCGATTAAGAAGCGGCGGTTAATTTCCTCCACGATCTGGTAAATACGCGGAAGCAGGCGGGAGAACAGCTCGATCGGCCACTTTTCAAGAGCCTCAGACATAATCGTATGGTTCGTGTAGGCACAGCACCTGGTGGTGATATCCCAGGCCTCGTCCCACTCAAGTCCCTCCACATCCAGAAGAATTCTCATGAGCTCGGCGATGGCCACAGTCGGATGAGTATCATTTAACTGGAAAATCACCTTCTCCGGCAGCTTATGGATGTCACTGTGCGTTTCCTTGTACTTGGCGACAGCACGCTGCACGCTGGCAGAGATGAAGAAATACTGCTGCTTTAAGCGCAGCTCCTTGCCGGAATAGTGATTGTCGTTGGGGTAGAGCACCTCCACCAGATTCTTTGCCAGATTTTCCTCTTCCACCGCCTTCTGGTAGTCTCCCTTGTCAAAGGCCTGAAGGCTGAAGGAATTGAGAGGCTGTGCATCCCAGATGCGCAGCGTATTTACCACATTGTTGCCGTATCCCACAATCGGCATGTCGTAGGGGATAGCCACAACAGAGCGGTATCCCTCCTGAACAAAATGGTTCCTGCCGTTTTCCCAGACTGTTTTTACATAGCCGCCGAATTTAACCTCAGTCGCGTACTCCGCCCGGCGCAGCTCAAAGGGATAGCCGTTCTTCAGCCACTCGTCCGGCACCTCGATCTGATAGCCGTTTTCAATCTTCTGCTTGAACATGCCGTAGTGGTAACGGATGCCGCAGCCGTAGGCCGGATAACCCAGAGTTGCCAGAGAATCCAGGAAGCAGGCTGCAAGCCTTCCGAGACCTCCGTTTCCAAGCGCCGGATCCGGTTCCTGATCCTCGATGGCATTTAAGTCAAAGCCCAGCTCCTCGAGAGCCTCCTTGATCTCCTTCTGCGCTCCGATGTTGATAATGTTGTTACCCAGCGCACGTCCCATTAAGAACTCCATGGACAGATAGTATACGATCTTGGCATCATCGCGGTCATAGGCCTTGTGTGTTGCAATCCATTCGTCAATGATCACATCCTTTACGGCATAAGCGACAGCCTGATAAACCTGCTGCGGGGTCGCCTCATCAATGGTTTTCCTGTACTGGTTCTTTACATTGTCAAGTATGCTCTTTTTAAATGTTTCCTTATCAAATGTCTGCATCTTCTATCCTCCTGATAAGCGGTTTTCACTCCCCGGCGCCGGAGAGCCGTCAGCGTTCCATGCCGCCGCGGCCCTGCCTTCCGCCTGCCAGAAGTCTGCCCTCTCTGTCGGAAAGCAGTCCCCATCCTGGCCTGCAGCGCCGGATTTTAGCTGACGTAATCAGCCAATTTTTTCAACGCCGAGCATTACCTTTTCCCCGTTGATGTTCCACTCTTTTGCGTATCCGCCTGTCTGTCCCGGTAAAATCTCGTCTGCCAGCACTTCGCCTCTGATGGCATCCCCGTGCTCTGCAAAAATCTCTGCAATCTTCTCGTTTCCATTTACGAAGACGCGGATGTGGTTCATCACCTCAAAGCCGGCTTCCTTCCTCATGGTCTGAATCTTGCTGATAATCTCTCTCACAAAGCCCTCCTCGAGAAGCTCCGGTGTCAGGTTGGTATCAAGCACCACCATCACCGTGTTGTCCCCCTCGGAGACATATCCCTCAACCTGTGCTGCATCGATCAGCAGATCCTCCTTTGTGAGAACGACCTCTGTCCCGTCAAAGTCAAAGGTCAGCGCTCCCTTTTCATTCAGTGTGTCCATGGCAGCATTGCCGTCGATCTCCGAGAGAGCCTTCCTGATATTTCCAAGCTGCTTACCATATTTCGGTCCTACTGTCTTAAGCTGAGGCTTGAAGCTGTAGGAGGTGAAGGCGCGCACATCGTCTGTAAACTCCACACTCTTAACATTCAGCTCATCCTCAATGATCTCCTGATAAAACTCAGGAAGAGCGCGCTCTGCCTTCACAAACATTTTTCCGATCGGCTGACGGTTCTTAATATTTGCCGTATTTCTGGCAGCACGGCCAAACACTACAATTTTCAGGACCTCATCCATGTAGGCTTCAAGCTCCTTGTCAATATGGCTTTCCTCTGCAACCGGGAAATCACACAGATGCACGCTCTCAGGAGCTGTCTTATCAATATTTCTCACCAGGTTCTGGTAGATATCCTCGCACATGAACGGGATCATGGGAGCAGCTACCTTCGCCACAGTTACAAGAGCTGTGTAAAGCGTCATGTAGGCGTTGATTTTATCCTGCTCCATCCCCTTAGCCCAGAAGCGCTCGCGGCTTCTTCTTACGTACCAGTTGCTCATATCATCCACAAAGTCCTGAAGGGCTCTCGCAGCTTCCGGGATCCTGTAGTTTCCGAGATTGCTGTCTACCTCCTTGATCAGAGTGTTTAACTTGGACAGCAGCCACTTATCCATAACCGGCAGCTTATCGTACTCCAGCGTATATTTTGTGGCGTCAAAGTTATCTATATTCGCATAGAGTACGAAGAATGCATAGGTATTCCAGAGAGTACCCATGAATTTTCTCTGTCCCTCCATCACGGCTTTTCCGTGGAAGCGGTTCGGCAGCCACGGCGCGCTGTTGATATAGAAATACCAGCGGATGGCGTCAGCCCCGTAGGTGGCCAGAGCGTCAAACGGATCTACCGCATTTCCCTTGGACTTGCTCATCTTCTGCCCGTTCTCATCCTGGACATGGCCGAGGACAATCACGTTTTTGTACGGAGCTTTGTTGAAGAGAAGCGTGGAGATGGCAAGCAGAGAATAGAACCAGCCTCTTGTCTGATCCACAGCCTCAGAGATAAAGTCGGCCGGGAACTGCTGCTCAAACAGCTCCTTATTCTCAAACGGATAGTGGTGCTGGGCAAACGGCATGGAGCCAGAGTCAAACCAGCAGTCAATCACCTCCGGAACGCGGTGCATCTCCTTTCCGCATTTCGGACAGCGGATGGTCACTGCGTCGATAAACGGGCGGTGAAGCTCAATGTCGTCCGGGCAGTTGTCAGACATGCTCTTTAACTCCTCGATGCTTCCCACAGAGTGCTGGCATCCGCACTCGCACTCCCAGATATTGAGAGGCGTTCCCCAGTAACGGTTTCTCGATACGCCCCAGTCCTGCACATTCTCCAGCCAGTCGCCGAAGCGCCCCTTGCCGATGCTCTCAGGGATCCAGTTGATAGTGTTGTTGTTGCGGATCAGGTCGTCCTTCACTGCTGTCATCTTGATAAACCAGGACTCTCTTGCATAATAGATCAGAGGAGTGTCACAGCGCCAGCAGTGGGGATAGCTGTGCTCGAAATCCGGGGCGGAGAATAAGAGCCCTCTCTCCTCCAGATCTTTTAACACCAGCGGATCTGCCTTCTTGCAGAAGGTTCCTGCCCAGGGAGTTTCCTTTGTCATCTCACCCTTGGCATCCACCAGCTGTACAAACGGAAGATCATAATTTCTTCCCACCTTGCTGTCGTCCTCACCGAAGGCCGGGGCAATGTGAACTACTCCTGTACCGTCTGTCAGCGTTACATACGTGTCGCAGGTTACAAAATATGCTTTCTTGTGCTGCTTTTCGCAGATGCCAACGGCGCAGTCAAACAGCGGTTCATACTCCTTGTATTCCAGATCTTTTCCGACATAGGTCTCCTTCACCTCGTAGGTTCCCTCTCCGAGAACAGTGTCACAGAGTGCCTGAGCCAGATAGTAGACCGTTCCGTCTTCCTTCATCTGAACCTTCACATAGGTTTCATCCGGGTTCACGCAGAGTGCCACGTTGGAGGGCAGTGTCCAAGGTGTTGTGGTCCAGGCCAGAATATAGGCATCCTCACCCTTTACCTTAAACTTGGCGATGGCGGATTTCTCCTTCACATCCTTGTAGCCCTGAGCCACCTCATGGCTGGAAAGCGGCGTTCCGCAGCGGGGACAGTAGGGCACAATCTTGAATCCTTTATAGAGAAGCCCCTTTTCCCAGATCTGCTTTAAAGCCCACCACTCGGACTCGATAAAGTCATTGTGATAGGTTACGTAAGGGTGTTCCATGTCAGCCCAGAAGCCAACTGTGGCGGAGAAGTCCTCCCACATTCCCTTATATTTCCAGACACTCTCCTTGCAGTGGCCGATAAAAGGTTCCAGTCCGTACTGCTCAATCTGCTCCTTTCCGTCAAGGCCCAGCATCTTTTCCACTTCCAGCTCTACCGGAAGCCCATGGGTGTCCCACCCTGCCTTCCGGGGAACCATGTAGCCCTTCATTGTGCGGTATCTGGGGATCATATCCTTGATAACACGTGTCAGGACGTGGCCGATATGGGGCTTTCCGTTTGCCGTAGGCGGGCCGTCATAGAAGGTATAAGTCGGGCCGTTCTTGCGGCTCTCGATACTTTTCTCAAAAATCTTGTTGTCAGCCCAGAATTTTTCTGTCTTTTTTTCTCTCTCCACAAAATTCATGTCGGTAGAGACCTTGTCATACATGGTGTTTTCCTCCTGTCTGGTGAAATTTCGTGTATGCAGAAGCAGTAATATAAAATAGAATCCTGCTCCGCAGGATTCTCCGCCTGCGTCGGATCGCATCAGCGGCATTTTCTTTTCCGCCGCAGTGCGATCCTCGCGGAGCGTTTTTGTTTCATAGGGAACGCCGTTTCCTATGAAATAAAAAAACCTTCGTCCGTAAAAGGACGAAGGCATACACTTACCTCGTTTAACCACCTGTTACTGCATACTTCATATGCGCTCCCTCTAACGGCGGAAACCGGCTCGGCTTAATGAGATGGAAAGATGAGGCTTCCTTCACTGAAACTCTGCCCTTCCCTTCTGTTCAGCCTGCAACTCAGGAGTGATCTTCGCACCTTCCTACTCGCGGCGGGCTCGCACCTCCCCCGCCTCGCTGTGCCTTTTGGCAAAGCACTACTGTCTCCGTCACAGTTTTTATGGTCTGAATGTTATTTTTGTATACATCTGTCTGTATACCGTTACTATTGTAAACAGTTTCCAGTGAAAAGTCAAGGCTTGTCTGAGAGCAGTGAAAACCCGGCAGACGCTCTGTCAGTCAAACAGGAACAAAATTTTCTGGTACTCATCCAGAAACATATTTTCTCTGGTTACAAGGGTAGTTTCCGTGTCGAGCTTTCCCCCCTCTCCTCCTCTTCCGCTCAGAATTTCCCAGGCCTTCTCTACTCCCAGGTAGCCCATGGCGTAAGGATTCTGAACAATCAGCGCATCCACCTCCCCTGTTTCGAGCATTCCCACGGAAACAGCATTGCTGTCAAAAGCCACTACGCTTATGTCATCCTTCTTGTTCAGATCCCGGATAGCCCATCCGACTCCGAGGCTCGTCCACTCGTTGAATGTAGTAATCACATTGATCTCCGGATGAGTCGAGAGCAGGCCCTTCGTCGCCGCTCTTGTGTCATCTATAGTCGAGGGCACATTGATGGTGACAATTTCTTTTACCCTTCTGTCCTTTCTGGCCTCTTCCCGGAAGCCCTGCTCCCGCTGCTGTCCGTTAGCCGTGTTCTCATCAAAATTCACGATTCCGATAAAAAGCTCCCCGCCCATTCCGTCAAGGGCAGCCCGGGCGGCCATTCTTCCTGCTTCCTCATTGTCGGTGCCGATGCGGAACTTTACCGCGCTGCTGTTTACATCGCTGTCTATAACTACCACAGGAATTCCTTTTGCCGCAGCCCAGTCCACAGCCTCGGCATTTTTATTGAAATCCACGGCAGAGATTACCAGAGCGTCCGCCCCGTTTTCCACGGCATCATAAATCATCTCATTCTGTGTTCCGTAGTCCTCCTCTGATTCCGGCCCCTCTGTGTTCAGTGAAACATTGTATTCTGTTGCCGCTGCACCTGCCCCGGCAAACACCGACTGAAAGAAAGAAGACTCTGTGGATTTCACAATCATTGTCACCTGGTATCTCTCCTGTCTGCGGCTCATATAGGCGGCTGTTCCTCCAAGCAGAGCAATCACTGCCGCGAGCAGGAGAAGAACAGCCGTTTTTACCCTTCTAGCGTGTCTCATAAATCTCCTCCTTCACCTTCGGCATACGGATGGAAACCTTGGTTCCCTCATCCAGCTCACTCTCTATGGTGATTCCATACTGCTCGCCAAAATATATTTTTACCCGGTCGTTGACATTTTTGATTCCGATGCCCCCTGTCTGTCCCTTTACCTCTCTGTGGAGAATCCTGTCACACTGCTCCTTTGTCATGCCGACTCCATTGTCCTCCACCGTAAAGACCACATCATCCCCCTCCTCATAAATGCGTATTTCGATGAAACCCTCATCGATCATCCGGTTCAGGCCGTGATAGATGGCGTTTTCAATGATCGGCTGAAGGGTGATCTTGTTGCAGTAATAGCACAGGCAGCTCTCCTGCACATCAAAGCTGTACTGAAACTGGTTTTTATAGCGGAATTTCTGAATCTGAAGGTAACTTTTAGCGTGCTCTACCTCCTTCTCCACCGGGATCAGCTCATGTCCCTTACTGATGCTGATGCGGAACAGCCTTGCCAGAGCGTTCACCATTTCCACAGCGTCCCTGTTTCTCCCCTCCTCGCACATCCAGGCAATGGAGTCCAGGGTATTGTAGAGGAAATGCGGATTAATCTGGGCCTGAAGCGCGCGAAGCTCTGTCTTTCTCAGAGCCACCTCCTCCTTCCTCACCTGGTTCATCAGCTCCTGAATCCGGATAACGAGATGGCCGAAGGCATGGGAGAGCGATGTGACCTCCCTGCTCCCGTAGGCCGGCACATAGGAAAAGCCCTCTGCATTCGCCTCAAACTCTCCCATCGCCTTGTTCAGGCTCAGAAGCGGCCTGGAAATATAGCGCGAGAGCACAACGCTGCTGATAATCGTGGCCGTCAGCACTGCCATGAGCAGGGCGGCCAGCAAAAGCACGCAGCTCTTCAGCCGCTCCTCTATCAGCTCATCCACAAAGCTGACCGCCACGATGCGCCAGTCGCTCCCTTCCTTTGTATGTATGGTGTAGATGACCCCGCTCTCCTTATAAGTGCCGTCAGGGCGCCTGGCCATCTCTGCCGTGTTCTCCTCCTTCAGTCCGGCAAAAATAAGCTGCTGCTGGGGATGGTAGATAATATTGCCCTGCCGGTCGATGATAAAACAGTATCCGTGGTTTCCCACTCCCACATTGTCCACGTAGCTGGCTATCTGGGAAAAACGGGAGTCAAGAACTACAATCTGCTCTCCCTTATCTCTCGTCTCCACCAGACTCGAGATGGAAACCACCCATGGGTACTCATTGAGAAGAAGACTTTCCACATGGGGCTTTGATATAATAATCTCTCCCGGTCCCGGCGCTGTCTGACGGTCAAAAGACAGATTTCTGAGAGCGTGATCCTTAAAGGTTTTCCGCCCCGTCCACGCACCCGTCAGCTCTCCTGTGTCCGGATCATAGCTGGTAACTGCCGCCACATCTGTGCGCATGTCCACCATGCTGTTCAGGCTCTCGTCCAACTTTGCCCCGCCCTCTGCGAAGAGATCTTTGATCAGTTCCAGGGAGCTGCCAATGTCATCCATGTAATTATCCACGATGTTAACTACCTGAACAGCCGCCTGATCGCTGAAGGTTTTTACATTCTGGATCATGGAACGCTTGTAGGTGGTAATGAAGATGATCATTCCCGCCAGCAGGCAGACAGACACCAGGGACACCACCAGGGCAGCCATCATCCCGGCACTGGTAAAACTGCTTCCGGCCCTCTTTTTCTTGCTTTTCTCCCCTTCTCTCATGCCTGTCTCTCCTCCTGGCTGAGCTGGCGCCTCAGCATGTTCGGCGAGACTCCCTCGTATTTTTTAAAGCAGTAGCTGAAATAGTGCTGGTCATTGTAGCCGCAGGCCTCTGACACCTCGCGGATTTTCATTGCCGTATTTAAGAGCAGGGTTTTGGCCGTTTCCATCCTCTTTTTGGTCAGGTAATCCACAAAGCTGTTTCCTGTGCGCTTCTTAATCAGGGCGCTCAGATAATTGGGGCTTACTCCGATCTCCGTGCTGGCTGACATCAGCGACAGATCCGCGTTAAAGTAATTATCCTCAATATAGCGGATCGCCCTGTCGCATATATCCATGCTGCTCTTCGTCTTGTGCTCGGCGATCCGATCTCTGGCCGCCATGCAGAAATGCACAAAATGCTCCGACGCATCTTTCAGCGAACTGTCGAGAAAGGCCATCTGCTGCATAAACGGGTCTGCCTTCAAAGCTGCTGCGTCGGACTCAGCCGACATGGAATACATGATCCGGCAGACGCAGGACAGGATTTCTACCAGCATGAAATTGACCTTTTCCCTGGAATTGTTCTCATCTCTCAGGCAGCCGAACACCTCCCACAGATAGCTTTCCAGCTCCTCTCTGGCTCCTCCTCTGATCTTTTCTTCGATGTTCGCCACTACCTTCATCACATAGTCCATATCCACTCCGGAGAACGGCTCCTCATCTGTAATGTACCTGACTCCGCCCTGGCCGCTCCTGCCCGCATAGCGCATGGCGTTGACCGCATCCCTGTAGGCCTCAGACAGGTCCGTAAATCCCTGCACCACCCGGCTGGCGCCCAGGCTGCACCTCAGATTCAGAATACGGGCAGAGCTCTGGACAATGTCGTCTGCCAGGATATGCAGATACTTGTCAAAAGACGCCGGAGTGGTCCACAGTACGGACACGATTTTGTCCTCCAGAAAAAAGCTCTCATATCTAATATATTTTTTTAAAATGGTGTCCACCGCATGGACATGGCTGTGCTCTGTGCAGTTGTTTCCATTTTCATCCCGGAAAGTGACGGCTGTCACCAGGTAGCGGATACTCTCGCTCTCTGGCCTGATCATGCCGCAGGCCTGCGCCTGGCTCTTCAGCATCTGCTCCCGCTCCGGCGTACTGGCTGTCTGAAAGCTGTCCAGCAGGAGGGGAAGGAGGAACTCTGAGATATTAATCTCATTCTTTCTGCGCTCGGCAAACTCGGAAAACAGGCGATCGATCTTCTGCTTAATCTGAATCAGGTTCTCAGTCAGATCGGCCATAGAGATCGGCTTGAGCATGTAGCTGATAATATTGTACTGGATCGCCTGCTGGGCATAGGAAAAATCATCAAATCCGCTGAGGAATGCGATCTGTGTGGCAGGGCGGATCTCTCTGACCTGCCTGGCCAGCTCCACGCCGGAGATGAATGGCATACGGATATCTGTCAGAAGAAGATCTGGCTCCTTCTCGCCCACCAGCTCCAGAGCCTCAATCCCGTTTTCAGCCTCTCCTACCACCTGAAACCCGATTTCTTCCCAGTTAATCCTGCGGATAATGGCCCTTCTCAACTCTTCCTCATCATCTGCAACCACTACTGTATACATAAATTCCCGTGCCCTCCGTCGTATCTCTCTTTGTATTTTCCTGCTATTTTATCACAAAAAATAGTGAATGTATAGAACAATACTGAGGGCAGACAGGCCGGGAACAGGAATTTTCGTTATTTTTTTATCAATCCATTTTGCATTTTTTACATTTTATGATATACTTTTACGCAATTAACACATACTATTCTACAATTTTTTACAAGGAGAACGCTATGGAGCCACGAAACCTTACTTTATTGACAGACCTGTATGAGCTGACCATGATGCAGGGCTATTTTCACGAGAAGGATGCCAACGAGACAGTCGTTTTTGACGCCTTTTACAGAAATAATCCCGATGGAAATGGATTCGCCATCTGCGCGGGTCTGGAACAGGTGATCGAGTATATAAAAAATCTCCGCTTCGAGCAGGAAGATGTGGACTATCTGAGAAGCACAGGTCTGTTCACAGAGGATTTTCTTGACTATCTGCACAACTTTCAATTTACGGGCGATATTTACGCTATCCCGGAGGGAACGCTGATCTTTCCCCGGGAACCCCTAATTAAGGTAATCGCACCGATTATGCAGGCCCAGCTTGTGGAAACAGCAATTCTGAATATTGTGAATCACCAGAGCCTGATCGCCACCAAGACTTCCCGCATCATCTATGCAGCCCGCGGGGACGGCATCATGGAG
>JAHZAR010000034.1 GCA_019423835.1 Clostridiales bacterium
CGGGTTTACTATATCTGATTTTCCCTTTTTTGTCAATGGATTTTATTTTTTTCCGTGTGGTCCGGCCTGGCGTCCGTCTGCTCCTTCCGGGCGTCAAAGGCCGCCTTCAAAAGGCTTTCCCTGTCATTGAGAGCAGGCTCTGTGAGGACAAGCTCAAACAGGTATCTGAGCCTCTCCCCCATCTCCTTTCCTGGCTTCATCCCGGCGGCGATCAGATCGTTTCCCGTCACAGCCAGATCCTTCAGACGGATGCAGTCCCCCCGCTCCCTCACCCTGCGGCATCGGGCCTCGGTTTTCCGGACGTCCTCCATCTGATCCGGAAAAACGGTCTTTCTCATGAGAAGCAGGCTGTCAAACAGACTGTCCTCCATCTGGCTCATCATCCTTCGGAGGGACGGTCCGTCCCCGGGAAGCGCTTCCTCCATGAAGCGCACCAGGGTTTTGACCCTTCGGATCGTGTCATTGTCCAGCTTCAGCTCCTTCAGAATGGTGCAGGCGCCCTTTTCCCCCAAATGCCCCAGAAAAACTGCATACCTGAGCGATTTTTCCCGGGGCAGGAAGGCACTTCTTTTCAGGCGCTCCTCCAGATTGATGCCTGACTCCCCGGCTTTTGAAAAGATCGCAGGAAAGCCTGCCGTCATATAGGGGCTCATTCCCGTGTCCTCCATGATCATCACCCCCTGAGGCCGGCCGGAGAGAAGTGTTTTGGTGAGCTCCACCTGTATCCGCTCCTTGCTCACATGGGCCAGATTGGGGGCGATCCCTGAGAGAGCCCTGTAGGTTTCCTCCTCAATGGCAAAGTCCAGCTGGGAGGCAAAGCGGACTGCCCTCATAATCCGGAGGGCATCCTCGGTGAATCGCTCTATTGCATTGCCCACACACCGGATCGTGCGGTTTTCCAGATCCTCCAGGCCTCCAAAGATATCCACCAGGCCCGTTTCAGGGCTGTAGGCCATAGCGTTTATGGTAAAGTCCCGGCGGCGCAGATCCTCCTTCAGATCCGAGGTAAACGCCACCTCCCTGGGGTGGCGTCCGTCCTCATACTCGCCGTCGATCCGGTAGGTGGTGATCTCATAGCCCACATGATCCCGGATCACCGTGACGGTTCCGTGCTGAAGCCCTGTATCCACTGTTTTTCCAAATACCGCCTTAACCTCCATAGGTTTCGCCGAGGTGGTAATATCCCAGTCTCCCGGAGTACGGTTCAGGATGGTATCCCGCACACAGCCGCCCACTGCAAATGCCTCATATCCGCTGTCTCTCAGTTTTTTCAGGATCCACTCTACCTGAGGGGGAATTTTTATTGCAAACTCTGCTTTTTTCGTACTATCCATCTGTTTTGCTCTGCTCCTTTGCCCTTATCTGTTCCCTCACTGCTGCTCTGTGGCGGGGCTGTCCCATGGCAAGGCGCAGTGCAGGGGCCTTTAGTATGCCTTGCCCCAGTAAACCATCTTCACTGCCGGCTTTCCGCAGCAGACACAGGTGTCGGCCACCTTCTCCTGCTTAAACGGCATACATCTGGATGTAACGCCGACGGTTTCCTTCAGCTTGTCCTCGCACTCCTGGCAGCCGCACCACATGGCCTTGATAAATCCCGGCTTATTGTCTGCCAGCTCCTTCATCTCCTCCATATTGGTGGCTGTGTAGGTGTGGGCGTCGCGGTGTGCCTTTGCCCGCTCAAACATATCGTGCTGGATGGTGTCAAGCAGCTCTGTCACCTTCTCTTTGATCTCATCTAAGGAGACGGTGATCTTTTCATGAGTGTCACGGCGCACCAGTACAGCCTGATTCTGTTCCAGATCCTTCGGTCCGATCTCCACGCGCACCGGAATGCCGCGCATCTCAGATTCGCTGAACTTCCAGCCCGGGCTCTTGTCGGAGTCATCTACCTTTACACTGAAGCCGGAGAGAACATCCTTTAACTCGTATGCCTTGTCGAGAACTCCCTCTGCCTGCTGGCGGATCGGAACGATCACCACCTGTGTGGGAGCGATCCTCGGTGGAAGCACAAGGCCGCTGTCATCTCCATGCACCATGATGATAGCTCCAATCAGACGGGTTGTCATTCCCCAGGAGGTCTGGTGAACGTATTTTAACTGATTGTCTCTGTCGGAAAACTGGATACCGAAGGCCTTTGCAAATCCATCTCCGAAGTTGTGGCTGGTGCCGGACTGAAGGGCCTTTCCGTCATGCATCAGGGCCTCAATCGTATAGGTAGCCTCTGCTCCCGCAAATTTCTCTTTATCTGTTTTTCTTCCGCGGATGACAGGCATCGCCAGAACCTCCTCGCAGAAATCAGCGTAGAGGTTTAACATCAGCTCTGTCCTCTCCTCTGCCTCCTCTGCTGTGGCGTGGGCTGTATGTCCCTCCTGCCATAAGAACTCTCTGGAGCGCAGGAACGGTCTTGTGGTCTTCTCCCAGCGCACAACCGAGCACCACTGGTTGTAAAGCTTGGGCAGATCCCTGTAGGACTGAATATCTCTTGCGTAGAAATCGCAGAACAGAGTCTCGGAGGTCGGGCGCACGCACATTCTCTCCTGGAGGGGCTCAAGTCCGCCGTGAGTTACCCAGGCAACCTCCGGCGCAAATCCCTCTACGTGATCCTTCTCCTTCTGAAGCAGGCTTTCCGGAATAAACAGGGGCATGTATACATTCTGTACCCCTGTTTCCTTAAAGCGTCTGTCTAACTCCTTCTGAATATTCTCCCAGATCGCGTATCCGGCCGGCTTAATGACCATACATCCCTTCACGCTGGAATAATCCACCAGCTCTGCCTTTTTTACCACATCTGTGTACCACTGGGCAAAGTCCACATCCATGGAAGTGATGGCTTCCACCAATTTCTTTTCTTTCGCCATGGTTATCTCCTCTCTTATACTCTGTTTTTCTGTTTTTGTCTTTTTCTCTTTTTTCGCCGTCCCGGCGGGCTCTTCCCGCCGCAGCTCCCCTCCCCCTCAATCATGAGGGGCTTGCCTGTTTTTTCGCGCCGCTGCCTTAATCAGCCTTTTCTTCTGCGCGGCGTGCGCATCCCGCCCGGCAGGGCTTTTTGTATGATAGGAACTTCCTCCGAATTTCCTATCATACAAAAAAAAGCCGCCGATCCCTCTTAGCAAGGGACCGATCAGCTCCACTGTCGGCGGTACCACCCTGATTAACCTTCCTTCTTCTGCCCTGATTCCCGGCCAGAAGCTCTCAGCTCTCTCAATACTCCGTTAACGCCGGATTACGTTGCACTTTCGCAGAATCTCCTTATCTCTGTTCCTGTCTCTGCCTCATGCACGGCTCCGAGGAAGGTTCAACTCTGAGTGACACGGGAATGTCCCACCTGTCATCCCCTCTCTGGAAGTGTATCAGAATCTACTGGGCCTCTTCTCAGCCATGTTTTCATTATATCCACAGGCTGATTTTACGCTGTGGAAATCGGTTTGTCAAGCTGTTTGTGCCTCGTTTCCATCCCATTTCTGTCCGGTTCTCCCGGGGAATGCAGACTTAGGTGCTTGTCTTTCCCGCGGGAATCCGCTAGACTTGAATATTATATGCTTATAATTATTTACATGCCTGTTTATATGCCGCCTGTTCATCTGCCGGCAGCCTGCCGCTGCTTTCCGGCTCTGAAACCAGGAGGGAATGCTTCGGCGGAAAGGAGAAGCTTTGTCTGACTTACGAAACCGTCCGGACAGGGAGAAGGGCCGCCCTGTCATCGCTGTCATCGGCTCCGGCGGAAAAACTACTGCCCTGAAACGCCTGGCCAGAGAAGGCTCTGACCGGGGTCTTTCCGTGTTATACACAACCACCACCCATATTTTTCCATTAAATCCCCCCGAGAGCAGGGAGCTTCTGACGGACCCTGACTGGGCGTCCCTGAAACAATCTCTGAAAAAGCCGGGGACTGTGTGCGCGGGGAAAAGCGCCGGAGACGGAAAGCTGGCGGCCCTTGACAAAAAGCTCCTGCAGGCAGCCTGCCGGTCTGCAGATCTTACGGTCTGCGAGGCGGACGGATCCAGACGGCTTCCCCTCAAGCTGCACCGGGAAGACGAGCCTGTCCTTCCGGGAGAAACCCGCCTGTGTCTTATCGTGGCAGGTCTCTCTGCCCTGGGAAGACCTGTGTGCGACTGCGTCCACCGTTATGAACTGCATCCGGACTGGAAGAGAAACCCTCATCAGATCGTGGGGGCCTCTGAGCTTATCCTCTGCATCAAAGATGCGTTCCGGGCTGCGGAACGCGCGTTTTCCTCTCTCCAGGAGGGGTTCTCAGAAAGTTCCCCGTATTTCCCTCCGTTTCCGGTCAAGATTCTTTTCAACCAGGCGGATCTGCTCTGCTCCCGGAAGAGCTCCGGCGAGTCAGAGGTCTTCCTCCTCCGGGAGGCCAGCGCGGCCGCCCGGCTGCTGTCAGACCAGGGACTGGACTGCCGCATGGGAAGTCTTCTCTCCGGCTCCTTTCCTCTGTGGGAGTGGATATTTGGCGAATTTTCCTGACAGGCGCAAATCCATCTGTTTTCAGCTGTTTTTCGGCTGCAGAACAGGACAGAGCTACAGAAGTCTGATTCCTTTTCTGGCTGAAGCCGCCAGAAGGGCTTCCACTGTCCCCCCCGCCACAGCCCTGGCTTTGTCTGAAACCGTATCGCAGAAGGCGGCCTGCTCCGGTCTCGGATCAATATCAGCGATTTTCAGCCCCTTCTTCACCTCATAACCTTCCCGGATTAAGCCCCGGAGCACCCCGTCCAGGGAGGCATAAACCGGCGTATCCCCGGCCCAGGCGATGAGCTGCCCCTTCTTCACCGCCGATCCGATATCCACGGCCGTTTTTCCGTTCTCCTTCACAAACCGCAGCGGGCCGGAGGCAGGGGAATGGATCACCCGCTCCGAGGAAAATCCCCCTATCTCTCCCGGGATCCCCGTATTGGGAATAGCAGCTCCCTGCCAGATTACACGGCCCAGAAAGTGTCCCCTCATGGTTTCCACCACCGCGTCCACATCCTCCCCGGCTGTAAAGCCCGGTCCCACCCCCACAGTGATGGGGGCCATCCCCCTCTCGGTTCCCAGATTCCGCTTGGCCAGAATGGCGTCTATGACGGCTGCCGGCTGCAGCAGATGGATGCAGGCTGCCTCCTCATCCACAAACAGGGGGATCACGCCCTCCTCTTCGGAAAGCTCTGCCTCCCTGAGGGTCTCCACCCTCCGGCAGCGGACTCCCTCCACACAGGATGTCCCCTCCCAGACGGCCTCACAGAGGGCAGCGCGGCGGCGGATGGCCGAGGGCTTCCGGCACTCTGTCACCGCCGCCCGAAACCCGCAGCTCCAGAGCCTGAGGATAATGCCTGTCGCCAGATCCCCGGCTCCCCGCACCAGGATCCACGGACGCTTAAAGCCGTCATACGTCCCGCCCTGCCGGCCTTTCTGGCTTCCGCCGCTTCCATGGTTTTCGCCGTTTCCAGGCTCTCCCGCTCCTCTTTTGTTTCTGCCGCCGCTCTCTCCTCTGAACTCCTCTGGAAAGCATTCGGAAAAATACCCGGGGAAATATTTCTTTGCCAGATCTCCAAGCTCTCTTCCTGCCTCCTTCTCGAAGGCCCGGTAGTTTTCCAGAAGTCTTTTTCCCTCTCCCGTCAGCTCTGCTCCGCCGCCGCATCTTCCTCCGATGCGGCTGTTTAAAAGCGCAAATCCCAGCTGCGCCTCACATCCGTGAAGGACCGTCCATGCCTTGCTGTAACTCATATTCATCAGGGCTGCGCTTTTCCTCAGAGAGCCATGCCTCTCAACTCCCTCGAGAAGAGCCGCGATTCCCGGCCCAAAGGCCTTTTCCTTTTTTTCGCAGTTTACGATGCGCAGATTTGACTGTATTTTAAAACGCCTCTCCATTTTCTGTTTCTCCTGTTCTCCGTTTCTCCTGCTTCCTGTTCTGCCCTGCTTTCCGCCGGAGCACACCGGATCTTTCTGCCGCCGAAGTTACACTTCCACCATTCTATCATCCTCTTCCTGAAATGAGGAGCCTCTTTTTCCAGTTTCTTTATTTTACAGGCATTTTCGTTAATCGTTCACAAAAATAACGGGTGATTGACCCCTGTTTTTTTATGTCTTCCCTCCTGCCTTTTTCTTGCAGCCAAAACAGGCGGTATGGTATACTTGAGCTATCGTTATTCGCAAACAAAATGAACGTATCAACAGGAACAGAAAGAACATAATTTGAGCGCAGCCGTCTGCGCTCTGCTGCCTGTCACCGCACATCACGGCGGCAGGAGGGGCAGCCCTGTCAGACAGGCAGTTTTGACAGATTCTGTCAGAACTTTCCGGGTTTGACAGCTTTTTTATGTCTGCCCAAAGGGGCAGAGAACAGGTTATGTTTCAGGAGGTTATCGTATGAAACTGATGCGCACAGAGGATGCAGTGGGACAGGTGCTCTGCCACGATATTACGCAGATCATAAAGGGCGTCACCAAGGATGCCGTCTTCAGGAAAGGCCATATTATCAGGCCTGAGGATATCCCGGTACTTTTAAGCGTGGGAAAGGAGCATGTCTACATCTGGGAAAACGACGACACCATGCTCCACGAAAATGACGCGGCGGAAATTCTGCGCCAGCTCTGCCAGGGTCCCGGCATGCACGCCACCGCCCCAAAGGAGGGGAAAATTGAGCTGATCGCCGACAGGGACGGACTGTTCATGGCAGACACTGAGCGGCTTCGGAACATCAATCAACTGGGGGACATGTTGATCGCTACCAGAGCAGGCGGTTTTCCCGTCAGGGCAGGCGACCGGCTGTGCGGCACCAGAGTCATCCCTCTGGTCATCAAAAAGGACAGGATGGAGGAGGCCAGGGCAGCAGCCGGCACAGAGCCTCTCCTCTCTGTCCTGCCCTTCCGGGCTAAGAGCTTCGGCGTCGTCACCACCGGAAGCGAGGTTTACCGGGGGCTGATAGAGGATACCTTTACCCCAGTGATCGAGGAAAAACTGGCCGAATACGGCTGCGTCATGGCTGCCCACGAAATCTGCGGCGACAGGGACGAGGAGATTACAAGAGCAGTCAGCCGCATGGCCGATGACGGGATTGAGATGATTTTCTGCACCGGGGGAATGAGCGTGGATCCCGACGACCGCACTCCCCTGGCTATCCGCAACTCCGGAGCCAGAATTGTCAGCTACGGGGCCCCGGTTCTTCCGGGAGCCATGTTCTTAATGTCCTACCTGCCTGACGGAAGGCCGGTCTGCGGACTGCCCGGCTGCGTCATGTACGCAGGGCGGACGATTTTTGACCTGGTGCTCCCGAGGCTCCTGGCAGATGTGCCCGTGACCTCTGACTGGCTCTCCGGTCTGGGGCATGGGGGACTGTGCCTGAACTGCCCGGAATGCCATTTTCCAAACTGCGGATTCGGAAAGGGAATATAGGAGGTTATAGGAGGTTTTAAATGGATTTTACTCATATTGACAGAAACGGCAATGCGGTGATGGTAGATGTAAGCGAAAAGGCCGCCACAGAGAGGACAGCCGTGGCCAGGGGCCGGATACGCATGAACCGCCAGTGCTTTGAAGCTGTAAAAAACAGGACGGCAAAAAAGGGGGATGTACTGGGAGTGGCGCAGGTTGCCGGAATCATGGCCTCCAAGCACACGGCTGATCTGATCCCCCTGTGCCACCGGCTGAATCTTACCAAAAGCACTGTAGACTTTTCCCTGTCAGAAGAGTCAGAAGAAAATTATTATGTGGAAGCTGTGTGCACCGTCCGCTGCACCGACCGGACCGGGGTGGAAATGGAGGCCCTGACCGGAGTTTCCACAGCCCTCCTGACTGTCTATGACATGTGCAAGGCCATTGACCGGGGAATGGTGATCGAGCAGGTTCATCTTGTTGAAAAGCACGGCGGAAAAAGCGGGGATTTTTCTTTTCAGGAGGGCGGCCATGACTGACCCCTTCGGCAGAACCATTGATTATCTGCGGATCTCTGTCACGGACCGGTGCAGCCTTCGCTGCCGTTACTGTATGCCGAAGGAGGGGGTTCCTCTGACGGCCCACGAGAATATCCTGACCTATGAGGAGCTGCTCCTCGTCGCCGAGGCCGCTGTGGGGCTTGGTATTGACCGCTTTAAAATCACCGGCGGCGAGCCGCTGATCAGAAGAGACTGTCCGGATTTTATCAGGCGGCTGAAAGCACTTCCCGGTGTCCGCCAGGTGACGCTCACCACAAACGGGCTGCTGCTCCCTGAACATCTGGAAGAGCTTCTCTCAGCCGGGCTGGACGGAGTGAACGTAAGCCTTGACACCCTCGATGAAAAGCAGTTTCAGGAGATCACAAGAAGTTCTTTCAGTCCGGCGCAGGTACTCGGCGCTGTGAAGCTCTGCTCCGGAAAACTCAGGACGAAGATCAATGCAGTAATGCTTACGGAAACCGAGTCCCAGCTTCTTCCGCTGGCGGCTCTGGCCCGGAAACTTCCCGTAGACGTGCGCTTTATCGAACAGATGCCCATTGGCCCCGGTGCCCGGACAGAGGCGGGAAGGTCCCCCTCTCCCTCCTCTGCCCTTATGCGGCTGAAGGAACAGTGGCCTCTGCTCTCGCCCCTCCCCGAGGGAGAAAGGAGAGGAAACGGCCCTGCCAGATATTACACAGCTCCGGGCTTTCAGGGCGCGGTGGGCTTTATCGAGGCAGTCAGCCGCTCCTTCTGTTCTTCCTGCAACAGGATTCGCCTCACCAGCACGGGAACATTAAAGCCCTGCCTCTGCTACGAGGACGGCATCCGTCTGGCCCCTGTCCTCAGAGGCCATCACAGGGACAGAGACGAGCTGCTGTGCAGGCTTCGCAGTGCCATTCAGGCTGCTGTCCTCTCAAAGCCCTCCGCCCACTGCTTTGACCGGGCAGAGGCAGTCAGCGAACGAAAATCCATGAGCCAGATCGGAGGCTAGAAAGATAGGAGGAAAGGTAATGGGAAAGGTAATTGCTGTCTGCACCAGCCAAATCCGCGGTGTGCAGAAGGAAAACCGCACAGAGGGATGGTTTGAGAAAGACTGGGGGATCCGGAATGACGCCCACGCAGGGCACTGGCACAGGCAGGTCAGCCTGCTGAGCGCCGACAAGATCGCGGCTTTCAACGCCAGGGGAGCCGGAGTGGCGCCTGGTGCCTTCGGAGAAAATCTGGTGGTGGAAGGAATTGATTTTAGAAACCTTCCTGTGGGAACCTGGCTTCGCTGCCGGGATGTCCTGCTGGAAATCACCCAGATAGGGAAGGAATGCCACAGCCACTGCGCCATCTATCACAGGGTGGGCGACTGCATTATGCCCAGGGAGGGCGTGTTTGCCAGAGTGCTGCACGCTGGAACCATCTCTGTGGGGGATGTGATGGAAATCGCAGAGAGGGATGTGCCTCTTCCCTTTCAGGCCGCCGTTATCACCCTCTCTGACCGCTCGTCCAGGGGAGAGAGGCCGGATCGGAGCGGTCCTGCCATTAAGGACCGCCTCACCGCAGATGGCTTTGAGGTGGTGGAAACCCTGCTTCTTCCTGACGACAGAGAGAAACTCAGACAGGAGCTTATACGGCTCTGCGATCAGCGGCGTCCGGATCTGATCCTCACTACAGGTGGAACCGGCTTCGCCCCGCAGGACATTACCCCGGAGGCCACCATGGATGTGGCCGAAAAAACAGTGCCGGGAATCGCGGAAGCCATACGGACCGCCAGCATGGCCGTGACAAGGCGGGCCATGCTCAGCCGCGCAGTTTCCGTTATCCGCGGGAAAACCCTGATTGTCAACCTGCCCGGCAGCCCCAAGGCCTGTATGGAGAGCATGGATGCCTTTATGGATCAGCTCCCCCACGGGCTCTCTCTTCTGCGGGGAACGCCCATGGACTGCGCCGCAGATCGGCAAAGGGAACAAAATGGCCAAAGGGGGCCGGAAACTCAGAGAGGCAAACTCAGACACACAGAGACTGCAGATTCTGAGACAGCAGATGCAGAAGGGGAATGACGAGATGAATTTAAAATTAAAAAGAAGTGGGGTATTTCCCTCTGGCAGAAAGAAAGAGAGAGCATCCCTCCTCCTGGCAGGCATGTTCGCCCTGTCCGCCGCCGGGTGCAGCAGCCATCAAAGCAGCCCTGAAACAAAAACAGGCGCGGCAGACGGCACAGCCTCCCAGGCAGCCTTCTCTGAGGCTGCAAAGGAAACGGGCGGGCAGACTGAACTCATTGTCTTTGCCGCTGCAAGCCTGACCGAAACTCTGGAAGAGATCGCCGGGAATTACCGGGAAATTGCACCGGACGTCTCCCTGACCTTCAGCTTTGACTCTTCCGGCACGCTGAAAACCCAGATCGAGGAGGGGGCAGACTGTGATCTCTTCCTCTCTGCCGGACAAAAGCAGATGGATCAGCTGGATCTCATGGCTGACAGCGGGGAAAATCCAGACGGTCTCGACTTCATTCTCCACGACAGCCGCATGGATCTGCTGGAAAACAAGGTGGTTCTCGTTGTTCCCGAGGGAAGCGAAACCGATATTGACAGCTTTGACGCTCTGGCCAGCCATCTGAGGGACGGCGACATTCTCCTGGCCATGGGAAACAGCGACGTTCCCGTGGGGCAGTACACCCAAAATATCCTCCAGTGGTACGGTCTTAACGAGGAGGCATTAGCCCAGGAGGGCTGTATTACCTATGGAAGCAATGTCAAGGAGGTGGTCACACAGGTCAGCGAGGGCAGCGTAGACGCCGGCATAGTCTACTGCACCGACGCCTTCAGCGCAGGACTTTCTCCTGTGGATCAGGCCGCTGCTGACATGTGCGGCCAGGTCATCTATCCGGCAGCTGTCACAAGATCCTCCCTCCACCAGGAGAAAGCCATGGACTTTCTGAACTACCTCACCGGCGAGGAGGCCATGGCTGTGTTTGAACGTGTGGGCTTCTCCCCCGCAGAATAGGAGTGCTTCCATGGACTGGTATCCACTGTGGAACTCACTGCGCATTGCGGCCGTCAGCAGTGTGTTCGTCTTTTTTCTGGGAATCGCGGCCGCTTTCTGGGCTGTCCGCCTCCCCCGTGTTCTAAAGGGCATCCTGGACGTGGTCCTCACTCTTCCCCTGGTGCTTCCCCCCACGGTGGTTGGGTACTTTCTGCTCCTCCTGTTCGGCAGCAGGCGCCCTTTGGGAATAGCGCTGGAGGAAATCGGCGTCCGGGTTGTCATGAACTGGTATGGAGGAATACTGGCTGCCTTCGTGGTGGCCTTTCCTCTCATGTACCGCACAGCCCGGGGGGCTTTTGAGTCCTTTGACGAAACCCTCGCTCAGGCCGGTCAGACCCTGGGGCTGTCCAATTTCTATATCTTCTGGCATATCCGCATGCCTGCGTGCAGGCAGGGAATTCTGGCGGGAATTGTGCTGGCCTTTGCGAGGGCTCTGGGAGAATACGGGGCAACCAGTATGCTCATCGGCTACATTCCCGGCAGGACAGCGACGATTTCCACCACCGTCTATCAGCTCTGGCGCACGGGGAAGGACGGAGAGGCCTTTCTGTGGGTGGCTGTCAATCTGGCCATCTCGGCGGCCGTGCTGCTGGCGGTCAACCTGATTGAGCGCAGGCAGAAGGAAGGAGGGACAAAGAGGAAATGAGCCTGATTGTGGACATAAAAAAAAGACTGGGAGACTTTCTTTTAGAGGTCTCCTTCGAGACAGAGGACAGAGTCACAGGGCTTCTGGGTCCGTCCGGCTGCGGCAAAAGCATGACCCTGAAATGTATTGCCGGGGTGGAGAGGCCAGACAGCGGACAGATTATCCTGGACGGAAAAACCCTGTTTGATTCCAGGCGCAGCATCTGTCTCCCGCCCCAGAAGAGGCGGGTGGGATACCTCTTTCAGAACTACGCCCTTTTTCCCAACATGACGGCGGCCCAGAATATCCTCTGCGGCATGAGGGCCGGCGTTTCAGAAACAATACATTCAGCCGCAGACGCGGAAAACAGGAAGAGGCAGAGTTCTTTTTCTCCCGGCAGGCTGCTGAACTGCCGCATACAAAGAAAAAAAGAAGAGCAGGAGCGGCTTCATAAGCTGTCACAGCTGTTTCATCTGGAACCGTGCCTCCACCTGCATCCCCGGTCTCTGTCGGGGGGGCAGGCCCAGAGAACAGCTCTCGCCAGAATCCTGGCAGGCAGGCCAAGGCTCCTGCTTCTGGACGAGCCTTTTTCCGCACTGGACAGTTATCTGCGGGAGCAGCTGCAGCCGGAATTGAAACGTCTTCTCAGCTCTCTGGACTGTCAGACGGTCCTGGTCACCCACAGCCGGGATGAAGCCTGCCATCTCTGTTCCCGGCTCTGTGTCATGGACAGCGGCCAGATTTTGAGAAACGGCGCTGTGAAGGAGGTATTTGCAGAACCGGAGTATGAGGCGGCGGCACGTCTGACCGGGTGCAAGAATATCGTTCCTGCCGTGAAGGCAGGCCCCTTCCTGGTCCACATTCCGTCCTGGAATATCACCCTTCAGACAGCGCGCCCTGTTCCGGAAAACCTCTCTTTTGTCGGTCTGAGAGCCCACGCCTTCAGTCCTGACATCTCCCAGAACCAGTTTCCCATCCGCTTCTGCGATGTGGTGGAGGGGCCCTTTGAGTGGATGATTCTGTTTTTCTATGAAACACAGGAGAGAGACAGCGCCCCTGTCTGGTGGCGCGTGCCAAAAGAAAAAATATCCGGTGACTTTCCTTCCAGGCTTGGAATTTCTCCGGCCCAGGTTCTGCTTTTAAAGAGCAGCTGACAAAAAGCAGCTGACAGAGATCCGCACAGGAGGTTGAAAGAGATGACAAAAGAATTGATTCAGGCTGCACAGGCAGAAATCAGAGCCGGCAGACCGGCCTTCCTCGTTTCCATCGCCTCGGCCACAGGCTCTGCGCCCAGAGCAGCAGGAGCCATGATGCTGGTGGGAAAGGGAGGGCTCATAGGAGGCACCATCGGCGGAGGTCTGCTGGAACACCGCTGCATGGAGGAGGCACAGGCCGCTCTCTCCCGAAGCGTCCGCCCTGCAGGGGGGGCCTCCGGTGTTTCCATGTCAGGATTTCTTCGCTCCTTTATCCTGGACAACCGCACAGCCGGAGGGCTGGGGATGATCTGCGGGGGGAACACGGAGGTTCTCTTCACCCCCCTCCTGACAGCTTCAGAAGAAACCCTGAAGCGGGCGTCAGAGCTTCTGGAACAGGGAGAACCCTGCGCCCTGATGCTTCCCTTAGACGGCTCTCCCTTCCTTTCTCTCAGAGAGGGCAGACCGTTTACTGACTCCTTGCGGAAACCGCAGATAGGTTCTGAGAACGGCCGCCCCTTCCTGTCTGTTCCTCTGACGTCTGTAAACCGGGTCTTTCTTTTCGGCGGCGGCCATGTGGCCGCTGAACTTGCGGTTCTTTTAAAGCAGCTGGACTTTCCCTTCCTCACAGCCGATGACCGCCCTGAATTTTCAGGCAGTGAGCGCTTTCCGGAGGCAGCGGCAGCTCTCACGGTTTCCTTTTCCCCGGAGGCTTTAAAAAAAGCCTTCTGCGGTCCTCTGGCTCCCAGAAGAGAAGACGCCTTCTGTATTATGACGAGGGGGCACGAGGGGGATACCCAGGCCCTTCGCTTTGCTCTCTGCTCCCCTGCCTCCTACATCGGAGTCATGGGAAGCAGAAAAAAGCGGGAGACCGTATTTTCCCTCCTGGAAGCAGAGGGCTTTTCAGAGGTCAGAAAACGTGTGATTACCCCCATCGGCCTTGACATAGGAGCCCAGACGCCTGCAGAGATCGCAGTTTCTGTGGCCGCTCAGCTAATCGCCTGGAGGGCAGGCAGGCTGTAGTCTTTCTGTCCTCACTCTTCTGCTGCCTTTCTGGCCTCTCCTGTACTCCCTGGGTGCCTGTCCATAAAAGCGTCTGAACATCATGGAAAAATTGCTGGGACTGTCAAACCCGCAGTCAGCGGCCACCTGCGCAATACTCTTCTGCGGCTCTGCCAGAAGCATGGCTGCCCCCTGCATGATCCGGTACTTCAAAAGATACTGCATCGGCGGCGTCTTGATGCTTCTCTGAAAGCAGCGGAGACATTCCCTCTCTCCAATTCCGGCTGAAGCTGCTATCCCGGACAGCGTCATCTTAGAGGCATAGTGGCTGTGAATAAAACCCAGCATTTTCCTGATTCTGATGCTGTCGTGGCCTGGCTCATACTTGAACTGCTCCCGCCCTATGCCCAGCTCCTCATACAGAAGGAGGCATATCCGGGAAAGCTCCTCTCTGACTGTAAACTCAAATCCCGGTTCTGTTCTTTCCAGCCCCTGAAACGCTCTCCAGAAATGTTCTGCCAGTCCTCTGTTTTTCCCACTCTCCTGCCGCCTCTCTCCCATGCAGGCCAGAAATCTCTCCCCGTCTGTCAGAGGGATAATATATTTTTTTGCGAAAACTGACTCCCAGGTTCCCGCTGTAAAAAGAGGGTGAAACACAATAGAGCGCAGCTCCCCCTCCCTCTCCCCCTCTGCGCTGTGGGGAACATTGGAGTTAATCACAATACAGTCGCCGGCCTTCAGCTGAAATTCTTTTCCGGGCACCAGGACTTTAATCCCCCCGCTCTTCAGACCGATAATCTCCATCTCCTCATGCCAGTGCCAGGGTACAGGACTTTGGGCTGATACCGGAAAAGCATATCCCGCGCAGGGAAATTCCGCCGTTCCGTGGGAGGAAAGCTCCCTCTTCCCCTTCCCGGAACCTGCCCCAGAGTTCCTTACTGCACCGCAGCTTTTTCTTATCCTGCCCGTCATTTTCCTCACCCTCCTAAAATCAGTCGTTTTTCTTATAAATTATGTCTGAATTAAAATTGATTTATTTCCTCTATGGCGGTATCCTTTTAAAGTGACGTCAGGGACAGAGCAGGCTTGCACAGGCCTTTGTCCTCACCTGCGTCTATTCTTCGAACATACAGGAGGTTTTCTATGTTTCATCTTCTTTTGGCTGTTATCTATCTTTCCTTTATCAGCCTTGGCCTGCCGGATTCCCTTCTCGGATCCGCCTGGCCATCCATGTATCCGGAGTTTGGCGTCCCGGTGTCCAGCGCCAGCATTATTTTTATGATTATCTCTGCCGGAACCATCGTTTCCAGCCTGTTGAGCGATCGCTTAACCCGCCGCCTGGGCACCGGAAAAGTCACAGCATTCAGCGTCGGGCTGACCGCTCTGGCCCTGTTTGGCTTTTCCCTGAGCCACTCCTTCTGGCTGCTCTGTCTGCTGGCTGTCCCCTACGGCCTGGGAGCCGGAAGCGTGGACGCGGCTTTAAACAATTACGTAGCTCTCCACTGCAAAAGCCGGCACATGAGCTGGCTCCACTGCATGTGGGGAGTGGGCGCGTCCCTTGGCCCCTGTATTATGGGGCTGGTACTCTCGGACGGCCATCCCTGGAATACGGGATATCTCTGTATCTCTCTGCTCCAGGCTGCCCTCACGGCTGTCCTTCTCGTCAGCCTTCCTCTGTGGGGCAAAAATCACGCGTCAACGGAAAAAAGCGCCCTTCAGGGGAGGCCGCTCTCTTTCCGGGAGGTGATCCGCATTCCCGGAGCCAGGGAAATTATGGTTACCTTTTTCTGCTACTGCGCCCTGGAACAGACTGCAGGGCTGTGGGGAAGCAGCTTTCTCGTCCTGCACCGGGGTGTGTCCCCGGAGGCTGCCGCCCGCTTTGCCAGCCTCTTTTTCCTGGGCATCACTGCCGGCAGAGCTGCAGGCGGTTTTCTGACCATTCTTCTCAGTGACACGAATCTGGTGCGCCTGGGACAGGGCATCATTCTGGTCGGAATTCTGGCCCTTTTTCTTCCCGCAGGCGGCTTCTTTTCCATGGCAGGCCTCGTGCTGATCGGCCGCGGCTGCGCCCCTGTCTATCCGAGTATCATCCACTCAACACCAGAGCGGTTCGGGGCAGAAAACTCCCAGGCAGTCATCGGCATACAGATGGCCAGCGCCTATGTAGGAAACTGCCTGATGCCGCCGCTGTTCGGACTCATTGCGGAGCATCTGGATATCGGGCTGTTTATCCCCTATCTTCTCCTCATTCTGGCCGCCATGTTCCTCATGCATGAAAAAACAGTCCGCAAATGCCGTATGGCCTGTCTGGAGGACGTCTGTGTCAGCCAGTAATCCGAAACTCCCTCTCATCTTCCCGCAGCGGCACCTCTGCCTGAGTCATACTGTCGATAGCCACAAAGGTACCGGCACGCAGTCTGGAGATCATAGTCGTTATGGTCTCCTCCTCTCCCTGCACCTCCATCTCCACGCGGCCGTCCCAGAGATTCTGCACCCAGCCTGTAAGTCCCAGGCCCCTGGCTGCATACAGGGCACGGTAGCGAAACCCCACCCCCTGGACACAGCCCGTAAAAAAGATATGTTTTCTCACCTTCATCCGTCTTTCCTTCCTTTCCCCTGACCCGGTTCAAAGCCGGCATCCTTCAGCGTATCCACACAGGACTTCAGGATGCGGGCAGTCATTCCCCAGATTACAAAATCCCCGTACTGGTAAAACATGACCTCATAGCTTCCCTCTCTCCACCTGTAATGCTCTCCGTCCGGGATCAGCTCAAAGGGAAAATCCTTCCCCGGGACTGTGACAATACGGGCCGTATGGCAGTCCGGCTCATGTTCAAAAAACCACCGGAGGGGAATGAGCCTCACCGACTCCACCTCCTCCTCTGAGAAGGTTCCCCGGTAACCGTGGAGCTCTGCAAGATAGGGGTAAATCGTCAGCCCCGCCGGATTGACCAGATAGTCACAGTCCATCCAGATCTCTGCCTGCCTCTCCTCTATGAGCAGCTCCTCGGAGAGCTCCCGGAGGGCGGCCCGGCGGGGATTCTCCCCCGCCTCCATTCTGCCTCCGGGAAAGCATACTTCCCCAGGCTGTGTTTTCAGGCTTCTCGCTCTCACCTCAAACAGCACCTGAAGCTCGCTGTCTGTCCGCACAAGAGGAATGACGACGGAGGAAATCTTCTGCTTCTCATATCCGATTGGACGGGCGATCCGCTCTCTCAGCCGGTCGAAAGGAATGTTCCCCTCCCGCCGTGAGCCGGCCCTGCCTGCCCTATCTTCCATCTTCTTCCCCCCCTGTCTGGTTCAGGAAGCGCTCAACGGCCTGGTTGAATTCCAGACTGTTTTCTGAGGCGATAAAGTGGGTGCCCTCTATCAGGCACAGACGGCTGGCCGGTATCAGGCTGTGAATCTTCTTTGTGTGTCCCGTCTTAATCATATCGCGGGTTCCCGCGATCACAAGGGTCGGCACATTCAGCTGCTTCAGATAGGCCCCTGAAATATGGGGCTCCTTTATCATCAGCTCCAGAAGCTCCTTCTTCCTCCTTGCCCTGTCTAACAGGTATTTCTGATCTACAGTAAGCTTCCCCTTCTTTTCCCTGCATGTTCCCCTCTTTACCCGCCACATGGTCTTCAGATAAGAGATGGCAATGGATTTTCTGATTCCCATCTTCATTCCCGACGGATTTAAGTTGGCGCCGTTCAGTATCAGCTTTTTCACATATCCCGGGTACAGGATCGCAAAGATCAGGGCAATGTTTCCGCCGTCACTGAATCCCAGCAGGATAATATCCTTTAACTGCATTCTGTCCAGAAACTTCTTCAGATCTCCGGCAAACTGCTTCAGCGTAAAAGGCGCCGTTCCCCTCTCGGATTTGCCGTGTCCTCTGGTATCAATGGCAATCACCCGGTAGTTTTTGGAAAAGTATTCTACCTGATTTTTGAAATAGGAGCTGTCCTCCCCGTTTCCATGCAGGAGAACCATGGGCTCTCCGCTTCCTGTTTCCTCATAGTAAAGCTTCATTTTTCCTCATCCTTCTTTCTTTTCCTTTAACTCAATATTTTGTGTACTGGTTTTCCGGACATGCTCCTGTCCTGCATATTCCTCTGTCAGATCCTCAATGATCAGAAGTCCGATAGGGCCCAGCAGGACGCCCAGAATTCCAAAAAGTTTCAGCCCCACATAGATGGCAGCCAGCGTTTCCAGAGGGGAAAGACCCATTCCGTCTCCCATCAGACGCGCTTCCAGAAACTCTCTCACAAGACAGCAGACAATAAACAGCACTGCCAGTACAATCCCCCCGTACCACTGCTTCTGAAGAAGCAGGAACAGACTCCATGGGACCAGCACTGCCCCGGTCCCGAACAGAGGGAGGGCGTCCAGGATGCCGATTCCAAGCCCCAGCAGAATACAGTAGGGGTTTCTAATCATCACAAGTCCCAGAATACAGAGACAGGAGGTGATGAACATAATCATCAGCTGTGTTCTCAGCCATGTATTTCCCGTCATCACAAGCCGCCGGCTGAACAGGGCAAACTCCCGGCTGAACAGGGACTGGCGGCGCCTTCTCCTCAGCTCGTCCATTTCCTGAAGAGAGAGGACAGATGCGATAAAGAACACGGCCACCACCACGATCACCTCCACACAGAAGGTAAAGGCCGCCACAGAATTCACCACCAGGCTGGACATTGTCACCTTTTTGAAGGCCTGGGCAGTCTGGAGGAGCATTTCCCTGGCCGCCTGCACAAGTACCCCGTCCCTCAGCCGGCAGAACACCTCCACCTGGCGGCACATCGAGGTCAGCCAGTGATCAAAGCGCTCAATCCAGGCCGGGATCTCATGGGCGATCTGAGTGGCCTCCTCAAACAGACGGCGGCCTCCGTAAAAGAGGGCAGCCCCCAGAAGCGCCGTAAAAAGCACAAGCTCGATGCCTCCAATCACCCCGATGGGAACGCCGAATCTCTTTCCGAAGAGGCGAAACTGCAGCCGCCTTTCAAGCCAGGCAGACGTAGGGCGCAGAATCAGGGCAGTCAGATAGGCAGCCGCAAAGGGCAGAAACAGGGGAAGAAAATATTTAAAGCTCACGTACACACCGGCTGTCACGGCAATGATCACAAGAGCCTTTTTCTGTTTTCTCGATAACTCCGGCATCCACTCACCCGCTTTCAGATTCAGTATCCGCAGATCTGCAGCAGTCTGCCTGTCAAATTAGCGCCCTCTTGTTGATCCGTTTTGGGGCACTGTTACAGAGCTGCTGCCGACCTTCTCTCTGATATTATTATGGCTGATAACCGTTTGATTATATTGTGGCCTTCTTCCTGCTGTTCCACCTTTTTCCTCCCTGCACTGCGGACGCCCGAAAGACGGATTTCTGCCCGTATTATTCTGATATCTGACTCTGGCCTGCTGCCTTTTTTTGCAAAAACAGATTCCGGTACATATTCCTGGCCGGACTGTCTATAATAGTTCCTGTACAAAAGAAGTACAAATCATAAACGGACGATCCATGGTAAGTTCCCCTGAAGTACTAAAGAATATCTTACAAAAGATGCGGGTCTGCTTCCTTCGCTCTGCGAGGGCGCAGGCCTGTTTCTGTTTTATCTACCACCCCTTTTCACGGAATCCCGTCTCATCTGTCTTCAGAGGATGCTCACAGATGTCCATGTGATCAATGCGGATCATGGATGCACTCATAAGGCTCTGAATCAGCCTCTCAATGTCAGACTCCCTTCCCTGCACCTCCATCTCCACACGGCCGTCGGAAAGATTCTGCACCCATCCCGTCAGATGATAGTCTATGGCTGCCTGAACCGCCCGGTATCGGAAACCGACTCCCTGGACGCGGCCTGAAAAATAAATATGCCTTCTGACCTTCTCATACCTCTCTCTGTTTTCCGTCTTCTTCCCTCCAAACAATGAACACATAGCCGCTCCCCTTTCTGACCTGTCTGCACGCTCCCTCCCAAACGCAGAGCCCTAACCTCTCTCCTTCACAAAATTCCGAAACGCCCCCGACGCCGGCTGTATGGAAAATGTCATCTTCTTCCCGGAAGACGGATGGGTGAAAGAGAGGCTCACCGCTGCGAGGGCAAGCGGCCCCCTGGAAACGGACGTCCGGAAGCTCTCACTTTCTTTCTCTTCTCTCTCCTCCGCAGGGAGAGTGCCTCCAAACTGAGGATTATACCTGGCGTCTCCCCATATGGGCAGGCCGTGGCCTGCAAGCTGGACACGGATCTGATGATGGCGCCCTGTTTTCAGCTGTATTTCCAGAAGCGTCAGGTTTTCCTCCTCCGCTCTGCCGATGACCGTATACGACAGTTCCGCCCTCTTTCCCTCTTTTTTCGACTTATCCACGAGGACAGAATAATTCTCTTCCCGGTTCCTATACAGGTTGTCCACAAAGTTACCCACATTATCCACAGGTTTTCCACAGACCACTGCATGATAAATTTTTGTCACTCTGTGGGCCTGGAGTTCCCTGCTTAGAAAGGCTGCGGCGGATCTGGTCTTTGCGTAAACCATCACCCCGGCCACAGGTTTGTCCAGTCTGTGGATAACTCCCACATAGGGAGGCGCTGCCGGTGTGGATGGAGATGTGGATGATTTTGTGGATAACTCCCCTCTCTGCTCCCTCTCTCTTTTTTTCTGACTTCTGACCAGATAATTCCGAATCTCACTGACCATATCCGGTTCAAATTTCCGGCTGGCCTGGGATTCCAGTCCTGCAGGCTTCTCTGCCACAAGAATTTCGCTGTCCTCATAAATGATTTTAACCATAGTTTCTGTCACTCTCACCTTCTGCTCTTCTGTTTTTCCCGCTTCCGCTTAATAGGATCTGCCCTTCAGCCAGGCATCCATCATGGCACGGACGGAGCGCCCCATCTCCTCCCTGAAGTCTCCCTTCCATTTCAGCTCTGTAAACTTCTCCGCCCATGTGTCAAAATCCGTCCCGCTTTTCCTCTGCCTTTCCTCCAGCATAATCCTGAATTCCTCAGGGCTCTTCTCCCGGTAACGGTTCTCGCACACCATGTCCTCCCACCGGAAGTGAGAAAATTTTTCCCTTGCAAGCTGCTTTTCGGTGGGATAGCCAAACACCAGAAGCCCGGTGGGGACCACGTAATCCGGCAGCCCGAAACGCTCTCTGGTCTCCTCATAATGCTCTATCACGTGTCCGATATAGCAGGAGCCGATCCCAAGCGCCCACGCTGCTGTCACTGCATTCTGCATGGCAATGTAGGAATCTTCCCAGGCTAACATCATATCTCCCAGCCCCGGTGTGCGGGAATCAGGCGCATAGATATGGAAAAAATCATTCCACTTCTTAAAATCTGCAGCAAATAAGAGCACCATGGGCGCCTCCCCAATAAAGGTCTGGCCGTGGCACAGCCTGGCCGTGCAGTTTTTAAGCTCCTGATCCGTAATCTCTATGATCGTGTACAGGGACATATTGGCAGGGGACGGCGCTTCCAGGGCCGCCCTCAGAATAGAGGCCCGATCTTCTTCGGAAACAGGCCGTTTTTCAAACAGGCGGATGGATTTTCTGGAATAGATACTTTCAAGGGCGGTATCGTTTCTGTTGTTCTGATTCATATGCTCTCTCCTTCCCTGTCTCTGACAGACTGTGCCCTCACAGGGCGCGAATGATTCCGCAGACCGTCTGGCAGTCCCGCCTGCAGCGGTATCTTAAAACAGTTATCCCTATTTTACTATATCTGAATTTTTTTTGAAAGTAGGCTTGCATATTAATAGGAAAAAGCGTATAGTATAAGAAAACGATATATATAGTTTTTAAAACTACTTGTTGAATTTTGTATTACTTTGTCGGACTGTGTCCGACAGTTTCAAGTCAGGAGGTTTGCATATGAATATACATGTCAAAGATCCCGGAAGCGCTCTCACTCACTTTATCGCCATGCTGGGCGCCGCGGCTGCGGCGGCTCCCCTTCTCATGAAGGCGGCGGCCGAGCCGGGCCGAAACGGCCTTCAGGTGGCGGCTCTGGCCGTTTTCATCGTGAGCATGATTCTGCTCTATGGGGCCAGTACCATTTACCACACTCTCGACATTTCGGAGAAGGTCAACCGCCGTCTCAGAAAGCTGGATCATATGATGATCTTTATCCTGATTGCCGGAACCTATACGCCGGTCTGCCTGATCGTGCTGGGCAACCGGGCAGGATTTCTTCTGCTGGCCCTGGTCTGGGGAATCGCAGCAGTGGGAATCCTCATTAACGCCCTCTGGATCAGCTGCCCGAAATGGTTTTCTTCTCTGATCTATATTTCCATGGGCTGGGTCTGCATTACCGCAATCCGTGAAATTTTAAATGCCCTGCCTCCTGCCGCCTTCGGCTGGCTTCTGGCAGGCGGCATTATCTATACCATCGGCGGAGTCATCTATGCCCTGAAACTGCCGATTTTTAACTCCCGCCACAGAAATTTCGGCTCTCACGAAATTTTCCATCTCTTTGTCATGGGCGGAAGCCTCTGTCACTATGTGATGATGTATGCGTTTGTCGCTTAGCACATGCAGACGGGAATTTAAGATGATGTATAATTAAGAACCTGTTGACAAAAGAGAAATTTGGACTGAAAGTTTATATCTTCCGCCCAGATTTTGCGCAGGCGCACCATATGCCAGTAGGTATTGCTGCGATGACGTATAATTAAGGACCTGTTGACACTATCATTTAGCTAAATTCATTTATTTTAGAGGGTATTCCAAATTCAAGCGAAACAAATCATTAGATATAGACGCTTTACTAAGCAAAATTATTCCAGTTCAGTTTAGCTAGTAAAGACTTTTGGAACACCCTCATTTTCTTTAAAAATAAATTAGCCGCTATTTTAACCGAATTATCAACACTCCAATCGCTAAAATGAGAAAACAAAGAGCTGTTACTCTTTCACTTAATTTATAAATTTTATCTTCCTTTATAGTAGGAGCTTTTTTTATTATCTTTTCTTGAACATATGTCCTTAAATAAATTTCTCCCAAAAGTGCCATAGATAAAAAAATAGAAAACTTTGTCATATCTTGCGTATAACAATATAGCGATAATAGTGCAATAACTGAAACGCCAAAATTAAATATCACCACATATGTCGTTTTTTTCATCGTAATACCTCCTGATATCCAAATATTAACTTTATAATAACATTCGAGCTATTTTTAATTTTCTATTGCTTATCTAACAATACTTATTAATTAGCATCTTGCTCCACCACGGCATGCTGTCATATCACTGGCAGAACACTCCTGAGTTCTGCCAGATGCTATCTCAGACGTACATACCGGCGTACCATCTGTACAATATTCAAATGTAATTAAGGAGCATACTACTGTTGTAGGAGCGTCGGGAACTCCTATTGCTACTCCATTGGCTTTTCTAACTTTTTTGATATCCAAATCAAAGTCATCATAATGTCCCATATGATACCTCCTTGCTGATGGGTTCTCCACCTCCATAACAATTATAATGTCACAAGTTAATATTCTAAATATATATGTTATATTATCATATTTTCTATCTTTTATCAATGATAAACCCTCTTTATTTTGTCTATTTTCATAATTATTTCATCGAAAATTATATATTTTATAAAAATTGCACAATAAATCTAGTTTAGGAAAATCATTATATCTTTCAAAAAAATATATGGATAATTTGCTCTGAATTTTAGATGTTGTAGCATCTTCACAAAATGATGATATGATTTAAAATATAATTACCATTGGCAAAAATAAAGGGAAGAGATAGAAACCTCTTCCCAGTCATACAGATTTGTCTTATTGTTTAATTGCCAGAAAAAACATTAGGAGTCTGTATGATGAATTCGATGATAAAGGAAAATGGCGTAACATTCAAGGAGTTAGAGAAAATATTTATGCATGAGTCTGCCAGATCGACAGGGAGTTCACGAAAGACTTTCTGGAACGGTATTGATCAGTTGCTGATGGATGACAGAGATAAAAAGAAGTACCGGAATAAGGGAGACAGGCAGACAACCGTAAAGACCATGTATGATGAGGTAACCTATCAGATAAACATTTATGAAGTGACTGAGAAGGACGGAAGAAAGCGTTTTGTATATCTGCTGGATGAAACATTGGAGCTGGATCATGTCGGTCTGATCTCGACGAATATGGCAGAACTGCTGGTAAAAAGGAGCACAAAACTATCTTACAGAGAATGCGCCCGGTAGGTCAGTGAGATGACAGGCCAGACCATCAGTGCGATGGGAGTATGGAATGCCATTCAGGTATTACGGGAAAAAGTTTGTGAGGATGAAGCAGAGCTGACAGAATCCTATAAGAAAGGGCATGTGAAAGGAAAAAGAGCGGTTCCTGTCCTGTTTGAAGAAGCGGATGGAGTTTATATCAGGCTGCAGGGAAAAGACAGGGAGGAAACCATCTGGAGAAGATTCTGGCACAAAAGTGCAGTGGAAAGCTGTATGAAGTGACCGAACGTCTGCGTCGGCCGGTATTGGAAGAAGAAAAAGCAGAAGAATTCTATGGCGAGATTCTGATGGCAGCGAAAGCGCCAAAGAAAGACGGCAAAGGGTATGAATATCCGGCGATAGGGAATGTGGTTGGATTAAATGGAAAGATACAGAGAGAGAAAACGATTACTTCACAGTAATGCCAGAGACCGTTTCAAGTTTTGTGTAAACTCAAAAAACTGATATAAGATATGTCATT
>JAHZAR010000035.1 GCA_019423835.1 Clostridiales bacterium
CGTCAGGAAGCCATCGACCGTTTCCTGACAGGCCGTCTGACCGGAAGTCTTGTGATGATTTTGCGTTTGCTCCTCATCTTCTGGCTTACCATCACCGGGGCAAACTATCCCTCCTCCTTCCTCTGGGAGCAGTTCTACAGGCTTGAGACATGGATGGCTTCTGCCCTGAGTGCTGCCAGCGCCCCAAAGCCGTTTACAGATGCCCTGGTATTCGGAGTATTCCGGGCGGCAGCGTGGATTGTCTCTGTTATGCTTCCTCCCATGGCCATTTTCTTTCCTATGTTTACCCTTCTTGAGGATTTGGGGTACCTGCCCAGGGCCGCCTTCAATATGGACTGTGCATTTAAGAAATGCCATGCCTGTGGAAAGCAGTGCCTAACCATGTGTGTAGTCACTGCCCCGGCGCTCCAGACCTCTGCTGCCAGTTTCCCCGGCCCCCCTGCTTATTTTTTCAGACAGTGCATATATGCCTCCGCCTGATCCCAGGTGACGAGGAAGCCGGCCCCGTGAGCACAAAATACGGAAGCCGATGTGTTTTCCTTATCTGCCCCCTTATCGTAAGCAGTTTCTTCTATCACTCTCCCAGCGTCATGGCAGACCCCGTAGCCGGCACTTATCAGGGAAACGCTGCCTTCTCCCCGGCTGAAAGCTGCCAGCTCAGCCGGATAATTCGAAAACTCTGAGACCGGTCCTCTCCCGGTTATCACTGTCATACTCCCACAGCTCACCGGCGGCTCAAATGTCCCTGACCGCTTTTGTATATCAGCCATCACCCGGCCTGTCAGGCTGTTTTCCACTGCAATTTCAAAACGATAGAAAGGCTCCAGCAGAATATTTTCCGCCTTCTCTAGTCCCTGCCTGATAGCCCGGTATACGGCCTCACGGAAATCGCCTCCCTCGGTGTGCTTCTGATGAGCTCTGCCTGCTGTGAGAACAACAGTCACATCCGTCAGGGGCGCACCCGTAAGGATTCCCCGGTGTACCCGCTCAAACACATGGGTCCGTATCAGATTCTGATAGTTCTGAGCCAGCTCGTCCAAAGGGCACTCGCTCCGAAACTGAATTCCGCTCCCTCTCTCCCCCGGCTCAAGCCTGAATGCCACCTCTGCATAATGCCTGAGTGGCTCATAGTGACCGTAGGCCATAACCGGCTTTCCGATCGTTTCCTTATAAATGACCTTGGGCGGAAGAAATGCGATGTCAATTCCCCACCGCTCTCTGAACATCTGTTTTATAATCTCAAGCTGAATTTCACCCATGACTGAGACAGTGAGGGGAGACAGCGACAGACTGAGCTGAGGCTCCTCTTCCTCCAGCAGCCGCATATACCTGATGATTCTCTGCATCAGCTCTGTGCGTTCATCTGTGAGACTTTGAAACTCGGCTGGGGAACTGGCTGCCTGTGCTTCCTCCGGTATCACCCTGGCTGCCAGGGATGGAACCAGAAAAAAGTCTGCGGCATCCCTTTCCCTGCCGTCCGTTCCGATCAATGATCCGCATCGGGGAATGGACAGACCTGTAACGGCACAGAGTTCTCCGGCAGATGCCTCTTTCATGGAGCTGAATTTTTTTCCGCAGTAGCTCCTTATTTCATGAATTTTTTCCGTCTCTGCCTCTTTTGCTTCTTGTTCAGCTCTGTTTTCTCCGTCCTCATCTCTTCCCGTTTCACCGGGATATTCTGCTTTTTGAAAAAGGCGTATCTCATCCCTCACTCTCAGTTTTCCCTGCAGAATTTTTATAAAGGTAAGACGGTTCTGTCTGTCGTCATGGCGGATCTTATAGACCAGCCCCTGAAAGGGAAGCTCCTCCCCTTCCTTTTCGTTCCCACCTTCCAGCATGCAGTTAAACAGGCGGAAGAATTCGGCTATCCCCTGATCTCTGAGTGCTGATCCGCACATACAGAGAAACAGCCTGCGTTCCCGAATCAGCGCCTGCGCACCGTTTTTCAGCATATCCCCTGTCAGACTGTCAGAGAGGTACTGCTCTAAAAGTCTGTCCTCCCTTTCGCAGATAAATTCTGTCAGTTCGCAAGCCTGTTCTGCGCCATTTTCGCCGCTTTCCAGAAGCGCTCCTGACTCCAGGCTCTGAGCCTCCCGCTCTGTCACCAAAATAGTATCTGTGCTCAGCCGCTCCCTCACCTGAAAAAGCAGCTTTTCCCTGTCAGCACCCTCCAAATCCATCTTGTTGAAAAACAGGAAGGTGGGCACCTGATATTTTTCCAGAATCCGCCAGAGCGTCACAGTATGGGCCGTCACTCCGGAGCCGGCTGCCACCAGAAGGATCGCCGCATCCAGGGCCATCACGGCCCTCTCCATCTCCGCTGAAAAATCCACATGTCCGGGCGTATCCATCAGGTAATAGGTATTTCCTTCAAACATAAAGGGGCTTTGATCCGTAAATATGGTAATGCCTCTGGAACGTTCCAGCGGATCGCTGTCCATAAGCGTATTTCCCTGATCTACCCTTCCAGGTATCTTTAAAATCCCCGCATGATATAGAAGCTGTTCTGAAAAGGTTGTTTTTCCTCCGTCCACATGGGCCAGAATGCCTATTGTCTTTTTCATCTCCGCCAATTTCCTGCCTTCATCCAGTCTGCTTTTCCGTTTGTCTGCATGCGTCTGGCGTTCCAGACCTCCCCGCTGCTTCGGGGCTTTTCAGCTTTCCTGTCAGTTGACATACTTCCACTTTCCGAAAATGTTGCGCTTAAAGTGTGTAAGTCTCCTTCTGGCGCTGTCGTTTCCCAAAAGAGCTGCCTGTCTGTAGTAATCAACTGCCTGCTCCAGATCGCGCTGAATCTGTGTTCCTTTTTCATATAAGCTGCCCAGCTCATAGTAAGCATCCGCGTTTTTCTCTGTTTCTGCCGCCTTCCTGTACAGCTCTGCAGCCCGCTTCTCATCTTTTTCACATCCATAGCCATTCTGACACAGATAGGCAAGCTGGCACAGCTCCCTCAGCGTACCCTTTTCCCAGGAACTGTTGAGCAGCTCATAGGCTCTGGCATAATTCTGAGGAACCTCCTCGCCCTCAAAGCAGAGATGTCCGAGAATCTGAATACATTCATCGTTTCCCATGGCTGCCCCCTGCTCATAATACGCTGCCGCTTTCTCCGCACTGGATCCCGGAATCAGACCCTCATGATAGAGATGAGCCAGCAGACAGCAGGCCTGCCCGTCCTCTTCCCCCTGTGCATACTCGGCTAAAAGCCGTTCGGCCTTCTGGAAATCCTGGTACTCTCCCGGCATACAGTACAGCCTGGCCAGAGCAAGGCCAACCTGGTGTTCTCCGGCGGCATAGGCCCGGCTGTACCAGTAGCAGGCCCTCTCGTAATTCTCATACTCCCCTTCTGAGTAAATCTGTCCCAGCCTGGCAAAGCTTTCCCTGTTATCGTGCCTGGCAGCCTCCTCAAAACAGGCGATTGCCTGCTCTGCATCCTGTTCGGTTCCCGCCCCGTTCAGATACATCTCTCCCAGATAGAAGGGGGCCTCCTCATCGCCCTGGCGGGCGGCTGCATACAAATAGGCAAACGCGGCCTCATAATCCTGCTGTTCCAGGGTAAGCAGTCCCATCTTCAGCAGCCCCCAGGCGCTTCCTACTTCTGCAGCCTTTTCTGCCCAGTAAAATCCCGCCGTCAGATCCCTGCGGGTGTAGGTTCCGGAAAAACAGCATTTTCCAGCTCTCTCCATGGCATTTACAATGCCGCCCTCTCCCGCTTTTTCGTACCACTTGAAACAGTTTCCTGCAGCCCGCTCGCTTTTGGGGAGGATTTCATAAAAATCGTCATAGTAAAATCCATCTGCCAGCTGTAAAGCAGCATATGGTTCTCCTTCTGCGGCTGCTTCCATTATGATTTGAAGGCTTTCTGACAGAGAATACCTGGCCTGCGCCTGCATCCGCTCATCATACTGCCCTGCCCGCAGCGCTCCCAGCACACAGCGGGCGCTTCCGGCTCCTGCCCCGGCCAGATAACACTCATATGCTTTTTTATCATTAAAGCCTACCGCCGCATCTCCCCAGCTATAGCAGTGTCCCAGAAAGAAGAGAGCATCCGCATCCCCGTCCTCTGCTGCCCTCTCTAAATATTCAAGTCCCTGCGCAAACAGCTCCTCATTGCACTGCTTCCAGATTAAATCGGCCCCCTGCCTGCACAGCTCTGACATTAATACCGCCATATTCCACTTTCCTCATTTTCTCAAATCATTTCTATGGCTATCATACTATTTTTAAAGATCCAGCACAACTGTTTTTGCGGAAATTTGTAATTCAGCTCTCTCTTGCCCTGCTTTTCTTGCAGGGCGGCTGCTTCGTCAGATTCAGAATTTTTCTTATTCTGCACAGGACTCCGGGAAAGGAGACTGGCTGTATTTCATATATTTTACAGAACGCAGGGCGGCTGCCTTTTAAGCAGCCGCTGCCCAATGAGGTGAGCACAGTTGCTGTATGACCACAACAAGCATTTGAAAGGCGGCAGTGCCAGAAGCAGGCATGCACAGAGCCGTGAAGGCAGCCGTTTGCGGGGAGCTATCTACCTTCGGCTCTCAAAAGACGATGACGGCCGCAAGGAGAGTTCCAGTATCGGAAGCCAGCGCAGGCTTCTGCTGCGTTATGCAAAGGAGAAGGGATTTCCCATCGTTCGCGAATATTCGGACGACGGATGGTCCGGAACTACATTTGACCGGCCTGCCTTTCAGGAAATGATCCGGGATATTAAACGGGGAGAGATTAATCTTGTCATGACAAAGGATCTGTCCCGGCTCGGCAGGGATTACATTTTATCCGGCCAGTACACAGAGCTGTTTTTTCCCTCCATGAATGTCCGCTTTATCGCAGTCAATGACGGCTATGACTCAGCCGTTTCCGACATGGATCTCATCCCCTTCAAAAATATCGTCAACGAAATGTATGCCAGAGATATTTCCAGAAAGATCCGCTCTTCCCTGCGGACACGGATGGAGGACGGAAGCTATATAGGGAATTTCGCACCTTACGGCTATGCCAAGCAGCCCGGCCCCCCTGTTCAGCTGGTTCCCGATCCGGAGTCCTCCTCCATCGTCAGGGAAATATTTTCCATGGGAGCTGAAGGAAGAACACCTTCTGAGATTGCGGACAGTTTAAACCAGAGAAAAGTTCCCTCTCCCGCCGTCTACCGCTGTATCAGGCATCCATGGCTCTGTGAAGACAATTACACCGTTAAACGTATCTGGACGGCAAACTCCATCTTAAAAATGCTTCACAATCCTGTCTACCTGGGCCATATGATTCAGGGCAAAAGCCGCAAGCTCTCCTTCAAAAGCAGGCTGACGGTGGCAAACCCTGCGGAGCTTTGGGTGGATGCCGGAAAAATCCATGAGCCCCTCGTCAGTGATGCTGTATTTGAAGCATGCAGGGAGAACATTCAAAAACGCCGCTGCCGGCGATGACTACGCATGGCTATGGGCTTTGGCTGCAATGCAGCCGGAGTTGTGGGATGCCGGATTATCGACTCTCCAAGAGAGCGCCTGATCGCTATTCTCACAAACTCGCTGGTTCCCTGCAACGGAAGATTTCCCACGCTGATCATGCTGATCTCTCTGTTTTTTATGGGAGGCTTCGGACTGTTTCAGGAAGCAGGAAACGGCTCTCCCTTCCTGTGCTCTCTCATCACGGCTGCCTTCCTGACCGGCCTGATTCTGCTGGGAATTGCCGCAACCCTGCTGTCTTCCTTCCTTCTGTCCAAAACGCTGCTTCGGGGAATTCCATCTGCTTTCACGCTGGAACTTCCTCCCTACAGAAAGCCGCAGATCGGGAAAGTACTGATCCGCTCTGTCTTTGACCGGACTCTCTTCGTTCTGGGGCGCGCGCTTATGGTAGCAGCACCGGCAGGTCTTGTTATCTGGCTGTTAGCCAATCTGGATGTGGGGGAGCTGAGCCTGCTCTCCCGGCTCTCCGGCCTTCTTGAACCACTTGGACAGTTTCTGGGTATGGACGGTGTGATCCTGACTGGATTTATACTGGGCTTTCCAGCCAATGAGATTGTGATTCCTATTATCCTGATGGCCTATCTGCAGACCGGCCAGCTGGTTGAAATGTCCGATCAGGCTCAGCTCTTTTCTCTCCTGGCTGCCCACGGATGGACTATGAAGACTGCTCTCTGTATGGCAGTTTTCTCCCTCTTTCACTGGCCCTGCTCGACTACCTGCCTCACAATCCGGAAAGAAACGGGAAGCTGGCTGTGGACAGCTGCCGCCTTTCTGCTTCCGACCTTTATCGGGACTTTTCTGTGTGCCCTGCTCAATGTCCTGCTCCCTGGCTGACCGCAGGAACAGACGCTGGTATAAGCCAGAGAGACGCCGGCCATGGCGCTCCCTGGCTGGCGTCCTGCGAGCAGCAGAACGCAAACTCTCAGTTTTCATGAATCTCTATGCACCTACTGTGAGTTGAAAAACCGTTTCAGGAGACGCCGGCCCGCCAGCCAGCCATGGCGCAGAAGCATCAGCAGAATCAGTATCGTGCCTATACTCACAGTAACTGCAGCGGTAACTGTGACCACCTTCACAAGCTTCTCTCCCAAGGAATCCCCTCCGGTTTCACCCTGCCCTTCCGGAATCCCTGATTCCTCCTCTCTGGCAGCCATCCCGGGGCTCATTTTCTGTTCCAGAACATAAACCGCTTTTGTTCGGTAGGAAGGGGGAGGCTCCACATCAACCATTCCTCCATACACAGCGCGGCAGTCCCGCACCAGCCGGTCTCCGGATGCCCTTGCTTTTCTGCACAAAAGGCCGGTCTCATCCTCATACGGCTCTCCTTCCCACCGGTATTCCCTGATCCGGTAACGCTCTCCCGGCAGACCCAGAAGGTCAAGAATCTCTTTCTCAAATTTCTCAAGGGCCGGTCTTTCCGCTCTGTGATCTGCGCAGATCTCCGTCTCTCCAAGCTCATATACATCTGCATCACATCTGTGAAAGGTAAGGATAAACTCAAAATCCTGCTCCCATCTTTCGTTATAAAATTCAGTGCACAGAAGAGGCATTTTCACTTTTTCCGTGAGCCCCTCCACCTCAATCTCAGCTGTATCGGGGATTTCCGCCTCCGAGCCAACCATCTCATATACAACGGCGGCTTCCCCATACTGCCTGTCCTCTTCCTGTTCTTCTTCTACCGTCTCCCACGAGGAGAGTCTGTATGTGGTTCCTCTCCTCTCTATCACCCTCTGTGGTTCCAACAGCCTTTCTCTGGAATCTTCCGGCTCGGAATACTCTAAAATCTCTGCCGGGAACGGGCCCTCCTGCGGCATTCCCCCCTCTCCTCTTTCCCCCTCAGCCTCCTGCCTGTCCTCTTCCTCTCCCGGCATGTCTTGCCCCGGTAAATCTCTTCCAGATACTCCTTCCTGCGGCATCTTCCTAGCCGCCAGTTTCTGATCAGATATTTCTTTCTCGAATAGTTCTCTTTCTGATCTCTCTCTCTGATAGTCTTCCAGATAAATCTCTGCGTCCGGTGTTTTTGCGCAGGCACAGATGGAACAGTAAGATACAGACAGAATACAAGAAATGATGAATGGAAAAGGGAATTTCCTCCGGAAAAAACACCTGACTTCTTTCACCTGTGCTCCTCTGCCCTGACTGCCTCCTGTCTTCCTCCCTGGTTTTTTCTGGCTGCCTCTGTCCACAGCTGATCCTCCTGAATTAAATGCCGGTTTTATCTCTGTCAGTAAGGAGAAAAGAGTGACGGTCCCATTCCGCATAGCTTCTTTCTTTTCCGCTTACTCTATTTTTCGGTATCTGGAAATACAGACTGTCTTCTGTCTGTTTTTCACTGTTTTCATTCTTGGTACTGTTATTGCGTATCCTATTCTTTTTGTATCCTATTCTTTTTTCTTACCCTCTGGAACACGGCAGGATGGCTGCCACAGCTGTTTTGGATGCGTCTGTCAGAATCGGACGGCTGCTCCCTGCCCTGAAAGCAAGGAGATTTGGAAGATAGACTCAGTGTAACAATTCTTTCTGTAAAGTCAAGTGCTGTTTTCTTGATTTCCGTTGTGATCTTTCACAAATTTTCGTATAATTTTTTGTCTAATTTTTAGCTATTTAAAAGTTATGCTATGCTGCTGCAGGAAAGCGACGGCTCTTTGCAGCAGCCATGTCCTTTGCTTATCTTCTCATACATCATGAGAGCTACTGGAAAACCACAGGCTCCTCCATAAATGGAGTCTTTATCACGATATAGGGAAAGGACGGTGAGGTGCCTGCCTGCTCCGTGCTTTCAGGCCCCTGCAGCTCCGTTTTGATGACAATAGAGTTTTCAGTCAGGTAGAACTCCGGAACCGTAATGCTGTATCCGCCGGTGGGCTGTTCCCCATATCCCACTGCTATGTAGAGATCTGCGCCGTCGGTATAGGTCAGTTTGAATTCCTCATTCTGTTTCTGTCCAATCATATTGGCCAGCTCCTGCGGAATTTCATTCTGTCCTGTCACGGTAAACTCCAGGTCTCTTATCCTGGCCTCCTTCTCTTTTCCGGTACAGCCCCCCAGCAGGCATGCCGCGAGAACCAGAACGCCTGCCGCGAGAATGGCAGCGCCTCTCGTTCTAAGAATATGTTTCATGAAAAAAGCTCCCTGTCGATTGATTATTACCATTCTATTAGGGAGCTTTTCTCTTTATTCAACGAATTTATTCAACGATTGCCAGCGCCTGAGCTACATAAATTTCTCATCTGTGCTGCAGGCCTGAAGCTGATGCTGATACTTTTCCTTTGTGGCAAGTCCGCCGCGGATATGGCGCTCTGCCTTATTGATGTCCAGAACTACTCTGGCCTGAGCGGCCAGGGACGGATTGATGCCCTCCAGACGGTCTGTTACATCCTTATGTACGGCTGTCACAAATTGGAACATTCACTCCCAGATGAATTTTCCTGACTGGCTTCATAATAACGTCCACATTTCCATTCGAATCCACCTCAATCCGGTCGATCACCTGTTTGAGCATCTCATTAGTAATCACATCTGCTGACAGGACATGATCCATGTTCTGGAATAAGTCTTCCAATCGGCGTTCCAGCTTTTCATCTGTCATATTTGCCTTCTGCAGGCTCTCTAGCTTCTCGTCCAGTTGGGCAATCTGATTGTTCAGCTCCTGTGATTTTGCTTTTAAGTCTTCCAGGGGAATTATATCATTTAAGTACATCTCTTTCAATCGCTCCAGCTTGTTCTGGCTTTTCTGCTTTTCTTTCTGCAGAACCTCCGCCGTCTCATGCCCATTCTTTCCCTGATTACAGAAACGACGGTACTCCTGCCTGGTCCGTTCAATAACAGCCTTCTTATCTCCCTGCCATTGAAGCAAGTACTGACGAATCGCCGCCAACAGCTCGTCCTCCTTGATCTTGGAATCATTTGTACACGCCTCGATTCCATCTCCATTGCGGGAACTGCATACCCAGCGAACATATGTGCTGCTGACAAAATGGCGCTCCAGCCGGCGGAAAGACCGCCCACATTCTCTGCAGTGAATCAGCGTACTGAACAAATACCTATTGCTCTGCCGTTTCCCTGTCATGTGAAATGCGTCATAGCGTCTTTTCATCAAATCCTGCGCCTTCTCAAATAAATCCTCTGGTATAATCTTTAATTCCTGTCTATTGGTTATGAACCATTCACTTTCATCCTTTTTCTCACGCTGATAACTGTAAATCTCTTTTGTAGTCTCCCGCCCATTGATTACCTGACCAATATAGAGTCTGTTCTTCAATATTCTGGAAACCGCGTTTTGGCTCCAGAGATATCCCCGCTTGGTCCGAAGCCCGGAATCATTTAATCTCCTGGCAATCGCAAGGCAGCCTTCACCACCGTACACATAGCTTTCAAATATTTGCTGAACAATTCTTGCCTCCTCTTCGTTAATATGGAGATAAAACAGTTCACCCGCTACTTTATCATAACCGTAAACCAGGTTCGGAACCTTCCCTTTATTCATATTTTGTCGTTTGCCGAACTTAACACGCTTCGATGTATTAACCGACTCCTCCTGAGCCATAGCAGACATAATTGTGAAAACCAGTTCGGAGCCTGTTTCCAGAATACCCTGGTTATTGACAAACACAATCTCAATGTTATGCTTTTTTAAAAGTCTCACACTCTCCAAAGAATCCAGCGTATTCCTGGCAAATCGGGCTACATCTTTGACAAATAATACATCAAATTTCTCGTCCCCGGCGTCCTCCAGCATTCGGAGAAACTCCTTCCGGTTTCGTTTTTTCGTTCCAGTAATGCCTTCATCTGCATAAATCCGAATCAATTCATAACCGTTTTTCTCCATGTGCTCTTGAAAATAACTGCGCTGCGTCTCCAAGCTGTTCTGCTGATCCTCTTTATCTGTGGAAACACGGCAATAAGCTGCTGCGCGTTTTCTGCCCATTACATTTACCTCCTAACTTTAAAGGGCGGCCCTTTAAGCCGCCCTCATCTTGTCCCCCAATGTCAGACCGGAACATTGACCATGCGTTTTAAAGCCAACATCACCAGAAGTTCCTGCACCATCTGCTCGTTATCCTCCTCGACATTCGGATTCTCGAAATGCACCTGAATCATCATAATATCCCCCTCCTTCATGCTTATATGCTTTCAGGTTTCTTTGTTGCAAAATATGTACAGGCCCGGCGGATTATTCCACCCATTCATTCCCATTGTCCCCAAAACACGAAAAGCCGGGAAAAGTTTCGTCCCTTTTCCTGGCTTTTTGCATCACTTTTTCATTATTAACCGCAAAATTTGCGGGCTGCTCCCTGTTTAAACTCAATAATCACAGGGAGATAACCAGATTTCACCGCCTGCAATCTGCATCCATGGCCGCTTCTTCACTCTCTCCCACCGCCTTTAATCTCCAGGCAGACGATTCCTCCTGCTTGCCAGCTCATAAAATACGGAAATTCCTTTCCTGAACAGGGGGAAATAGAACAGGACAATGCAGATAATAAACGGAATCTGGAGAGCAGAGCTTTCAAAAACTGTGGCTATGACGCTTTGAGTCAGAAGAAGCGTATAGCATATTCCCTCCCGACCCCAATGAACCCGTATGGTAATGATGGAGCGCAGGCTTTTCATACGGATCATCCAAAACAGGATATATCCCAAAAGGGCTGCAATCGATGCGCCGTACGCCCCCATTCCGGGGATCAGCAAAAAGCTGAATCCAAAATGGATCAGGGCGCCGGAGAAATTGGTCAGCGCCGCTGTTTTTGTTCTTTTCACAGCCAAGTAAAAGCAGCCCAGAAAACGAAGCAGCCCGCTGAAGACCGCTCCTGCCAGCAGGATCGGCACATGCTTCCACGATTCAAAAAAGTTCTGGGAGTATAAGAACTTTACAAGAAAAACATTGATGAGCATAAGGAAAGAGCCAGCAAGCACAGACAAGGCGCTGTATATCATGTAGACGTTTCCAAGAAAACCGTCTGAATCATTTCGATCAAACTCTTCAATTGCGGAGACAGACCATGCATTGTAAAATATATCCTGAAGCACCGTAATAATCGTTGGAATCTTATATGCTGCCGTATATAGTCCGTTTACAGCCGCACCACAAAAAAGAAATAAAAGGAATCTGTCGCTGGCGCTGTTCAGCCACCAGCCAATAGTTCCTGCACTTAAAGGTATACTGTAAGCCAGCATGGAAGCCAGTACCCCTTTCCGCTGCACGTGTTTTGCCCGGCGAAGCTCTGCTGACAGATTTCCTGAAAGAAACATTCCCAGATCAGCAAAGAAAAGGCTGGTTACCCTGGCAGTCATATACCCATGAACGCCCAGACGGAAAACTACCAGGAACAGAACATTCAATATACAGGCTGCAATGGCATTGAAGGTTCCGCACAGGACTAATTCCTTCACTTTTCCAACGGCTTTTAGATGCATGGACAGGACATTGTATACAGATCCAAATAGATAGAAAAAATAAAGGGAAATCAGGTAGAAACTGGAAATCCTGCCTGAATAGACCCAAAAGATCACTGCCTCGGCTGCGCCAAGAATAAAAGAGCTCCAGCCGATAATTCGGAATCCATTCTCAATGACCGCTGAGGTATCATATTCTGCATCTAACCCATAGCGCAGAATCGCCTCTTGAATATTAAGGGTAAGAACCGGAATCAGCAGCTGAACTACAGTAATGATCAGGTCGATCGTTCCATATTCACTGGTTGAAAAAACATGAGTATATAAGGGCACCAAAAGGAAAGCAACGATTTTTGTACTGAAGTTGCTTATCATAAAAAGCACGGTATTTTTTGTTAAATTCTGTATTTTTCGTTTGCTGTTCATGGGGATCCTTCCATAAGGATTATCTTAGTTTTAGTAAAAAAGCTTTGATGGATTTTCTCAAAAATTTAATGGGGAAGCATTTCCTGGCAGATTGTTGGAAGCGTTTGCTCTGCTCAACCTTATCAAGAAACACCTCTCTCTTTTTATGAGGGAAAGAAGCGTGCTGCAGCTGGTGATTGTAGGAAACCGCCTTTTTCAGACTGACCGCTTCTAAATGAAGCTCTGTCATGGACAGCAGCTTCTCGCCCTTTTTACTTTGGCACAAAAGCAGGGATATTCCCGACTTTTGTTCCGACAGCGGAAGCTCGCTTCCCCAGGAGTCTCCCAGCGTCAGATCCGTCCCCCGCTTCAGCTGCGCATATTGGCAGGAATAACAGGATTCCGTATAGGATACTGCATCGCAAAAGGCCGCTGTGTAGGCATCCCAGACGCCAGCGGCAGCCACAGCCCTTCCATCCGCGACAAGCCAGAACTGGTTTTTTCTTCGGAAGGAGATGCGGCGGATTCCCTTCAGGGAGAGTCCACGGTCATGCAAAAACATATCCAACAGACCAGGGGAAGGCGTTCCATGACAGATCAGATCAATCAGATATAAATTTTCATGGCCGCGGGTAAAGTTTTTGACCGCCGCTGCCTGGCAGGGGAGTCCCACGAAAAGGACCTTCCTGCCGCCGCTGAGGTGCTGCTGGATTTCTCTGTAGATTCCTTCCGGGTTGCTTTTAACATATTTAGAGCCGGCAAATTGCCGGATTGCTTCTGGATTTTCCGCTTTTCCGAATCGGAATTCTCCATTCTGGAACAGACAGCTGTACACAATTCCTCCCTGCCTGGCAAAGGACATTTCTATGGCGGATGCAATTCCCCCGGAGGCTGCGGCCTCTCTGACGGTACTGTCCGAAGCCCAGCCCTGCTTCCATAAAAACGGTGCTGTCAGTGACGGGGGAGTATGGACCGGGCAGATGCTGAGGCAGCGGCGACAGCCGGTACACCGGTCAGAGTCTATTAATGCATTATAAAATCGAAGGGAGTCCTGGATGCGGATGGCCTTTACTGAACATACTTCCAGACATGCCATGCATCCGGTACACTGGTTTAATTTACATACAGTCTTCATAATGTTTCCCTGCAATCTCTTTTAAAAACTGGTCTGTTCTCTCCCTCCCCAGGGCCAGGGCATTTCTCACTCTTTGGAAATCTACATGGCGCTCTGGAATTTCAAAATCCCGGAAATCAGAAAGAAGTCTGTCCTCCTCTCCCAGCAGGCTTAAGAAGGCCCGCAGGCGTTCCCCGCAGGCAGGCGGATTCACACAGATCGGCGGCGTTTCCAGATTCATGGAAAATGCCGTCCCATGAAAGGAATCCGTCAGCACAAGTTTTGCATGATCAATGAGTGTGATAAACGCAAAGACAGGCGGCAGCACAATGCTTCGCCCCGGCCGCATCATATGGTCATACCTGGTACACAGGCGGTACAGCGGGCAGCCGGTTCTTTTTGAAAGCTGAACCGCATACTGATCCAGCTGTTCATTGCGGTTCAGACTGTATATTAAAATATATTCTCCCTGAATCCTGCATTCAGGAGCCAGGCTGCGCCAATATTCCCCGGAAAAAGCCAAAGTTGGATCAGGAATCTGGATCACGGAAGAATTGTGATACTGCTTTTTCAATATGGATTCTCCGCTGTTTTCCCGGACAGAAATTCTGGTATATCGCCTGATATAATCCTTGGTCTGTTCAACCTCCTCATCCCTCAGCGTTTCTTCCCCAAAGCTGGAGGCATAGGCTTATTTGGGATGTTTTTCCGCAACAAAACTCAGATAATACATGGGAATTACCCCGTGATTCAGGCGGGTACTCCATATCAGGTCGCTGCCGCTGAAATAAACGTCGGCAATATCCTCAAACTTTTCAAAATCCTTTTCTGTAAGATAAGTCTTATTTGTTAAATGGATATATTTTTTCTGGAAATCTCCAAACAGCTTTCGATAACGAAGCAGCGTGGGCAGCATAACCGCAGCTTTGATGGGATTTCCTTTTGAAAAATACTGCAGGAATCTTATTCCATAGGTATCCGGCCTTCGATAATCGATAAATACCACATCATCAAAGTACTGGCGAAGTTTTTCCTGCGTCGCATAAGTCTGCAGCTGTGATCCGTAGTTGCACATATTATGAAGGGTAATGACAGCAGCTCTCATTCTTTTTCTCCTTTGTTTCTGCGCCTCCAACCTGACTTGCAGAATTTTTTTCCTTTTGTTTCTTCCGTCCGCTGTAAAGGATATCAGCAAAGGACAGGAGAAAAATATTTCTGGCAATCAGATATACTCCGTACTCCATTATTCCATAGAAGGCAAAGGTACATAAAAGAAGGTACAGCGCAGTATTATTTTTGTGATAAATCATATTTCCTACATAGCCGGCGAAAAACATCAGATAAATCACCAGGCCTGAGCGAAGGATCAGATCCATATATCCGCTGTCCAACAGGTAGCTGGTGCTGATTCTCTGCCCCAATAAAGAAATTTTGTATACCGCATAAATCTGATTCGCATGGGAAAACCGGTATGACATCCATGCGTCCAGCACCTGGCCAAAGGACGAATCCATTCCATATACTGTAAGAAGAACCGTGGCTGCCATGCACAAAAGCACAGACAGCAGCAAGGCCGTTTCAAAAGCCTGGAGCATCGTCCTTTTTTTGTCTTCCAGAAAACGGCCGGCAATCGTCAGCAGAACCAGCACTGCCGTACATAGGATGGACGTGACCGAGTGAGGAACAAAATAAAGAAACGCAAGCGCCAATATGGCTCTGAATACATCACCCTTTTTCAGAGAATGCCAGCGCAAATACACATAGCACGCTGAAAATTGGAAAATTTTCATTCCTAAATAATTGGGATGATTAAAACCCATGGCATGGCGCAGGACGCTGAACCGATAGTTGGAGGCATCCGGAAGCAGGCCGATCAGGCACAAAAACATAATGGCAGGAATCATAATTCCAAGAATCCGATAAGCCATGGAAATGATCTTGTCTAAATCGGCGTATCTGAAGGCCACAATAAACATCCATGTTCCCATCACCCGGACTGACCCGGACAACAAGGTGGATACAGCTATTGGCAGGGTGAGCAGCACAATGCTCAAAAGCTCCCAGGGCGAGTATACCTGGAAAAACACGATCTGAATCAGCAGCAGAAAGAAAACCGTATAGTCCATCATACCGGAGATTCGTTCAAAATTTACCGGCAGCACATCCCCCAGCGTTGTATTAAAAAGAATTTCCGCAATAAACCATAGGGCAAAGGAGAGGGGGAAAAGGCTGAAGGCTCCTTCCCTGTATCGTTCGTTCATTTTTACTGCTCCAGCCATATTTTTTGATTTGAACTTTTTACCTTCAGAGTTTCCCGGACAAATTTCAGAAACTGGAACCATGGCAGCGGAATCTTGAAAACATCCTTCAGGAAGAACAGCTTACAGCTGCTTTTTTCAAAATCTGAAATCAGGATTTTCGGATGACGTATGTACCAGAAACTCGAATGCTCCGGCAGCATGTTCCTCAGCGTCCCGTCGAGAAACTGGCAGTTTTTAAAACAGTTTACTGTGCACAGGGAGGGATTTTGGAGCATATGACGCAGTCCTGCAAGAACCAGCTCGTCCGGCATGTCCATCTGCGAATAGATGGGGCTGCGGTTCAAGTCCCGGAGAAAGTCCATGGCGAATTCCTGTACCTGATGAACAAACTCCTGGGTCCTGCTGTCCCTTTCATTCTCCTGCAGAACAGGGATGATCCTGCTGCCCTTCGTACTGTATGCCATAACGCTTCCTTCAGAGTTTGAGAACAGGGTTTCCACAATATCGCAGCTGAAACGGAGCAGGAGCTCCATCTCCTTATTTTTCCCCGGGGATGTCAGATAACCGCTCCTGGACAGGCTTTTATAAAATTGAGAGGAGGAAGGATTCCAACAGCCTATATAGCAGCCTCGCAGGCGTGCCTGATCCTGACAATATTCTTCCAGAGCCCGCTGCATTGTTCCATGCCAGCCAATATCAGACAGTATGACAGAACCAAAAAATTCCTCCTGGGAAAGGTATGCTTGTACCAAAGCATATTGTTCTGCAAAATAATTTGTTCCCAGTTCCTGTACAAGATGAAAATATGGCTCCTGCGCAGTCTTGGGAAGCTGAAAAAGGTCATCTTCGGGTTTTAAGCAAAGGGAGGAGAGTCTTTTTTCATATGCGCTCCCCAGCTGACAGATCCCGCCAATAGATTTTAGGGTATGCTCCCGCATTAATGGCTTAAGCAGGCTGCATAAATCATGAAAATTCTGGCAAAAAGCCAGCATGGGGACCTGTAATGCCTGGCGGGAAACATACAGATATGCCGTCGTTTCCTCACGGCATGGATATAATTCCTCATATGCCTTTTTTAATAAGCTGCCTTCCCGGCTGAGAAAGAATATTTTTTTGATGCCGGAACGCTTTGCCTGCAGCTTTAGCCATCTGCAGTATCCTGCAAGCAGCGGACCAAGCACCTCATATCCAATGGCGGCGGCCAGCTGGTCCCTGTGTTTTTTTCTGCACGGCTTGTGGTTTGCTAAAAAGGTGCGATAACAGGCCGCGGCAAATGTTTCGTGCTGCCCTCCTGTGTGAAATTCCAGAGGATTCCTCCGCTCACGAAGCAAAATAGCCATGATTCCTGCTTGCTTTGCTCGAAAATAATCGCTTTTTATATTGTCGCCAATATGAATGATTCTTCCGGACCTGCTTTTGTATTGCTTAAGTAAATGCTGATAAAGCTGCCCGGAGGCCTTGGTTACCCCGAAAGAAGAGGAAAGGTACAGGCTTTCATACCCGCAGTATCCGCAGCGGTCTAAAATTTTCCGAATCAAAGGCTCTGGAAGATACATATCTGAGGTAATGACCACATGCTTTCCAGCTGTTTTCATCTGTTCAAAGATCTCCTTCATCTCCACATCGGCACAGCATACCTCATATTCTGTCTTCTGCTCCAGCTCCATAAGGAGTGCTCTGCTTTCTTCATCCACGGATTTCATTTCCCTGAAAATTTCCTGGAGAGTAATTTCCCTGCCTCCGGCATGAGCATAGGCGGCTGCCTCCGCCTGTTTCCTTTTAAGGGAGCAGCCTGGAATCCTCTGGCCCGTCCGCGCGAAAAATTCCTTTTCCACAAGCTGGTGAACACTGTCTGGAAAGGGGACGTCACGTCTTACCAGAGAATCAAAAATATCAAAGGAAACGGTATCTGCTTTTACCAGAATGCGCCTCATATCTGCCGGGGATGTTCCCAAACCAAAACGTCCAGCCCGTTTTATCCAGTTTTTTAAGTCCCAATCCATTCCCATATCAACACCTCTTTACCGGGGGAGAAAATCGCAGCCCTTCTTTAAATCCCTGCCAGAGGATTCGGATTCTTTCTCTCCGATGGCCCCTTGCCTTTTTCAGAATATGAAACATTGTATAGATATCCTTAAAAATGATATACAGCCACCCGGCAAGCCCATACTGACGGTAGCAGTGGACATCATTGCGGTAAATATAATGATAGCGTTCAATCCTTGAGGCATCATCTGCTGCAAAGTCCACCCGTGTATGGTGCTTCATGGCATGAACCACCTTGCTTTCCGGAACCATATAACAGGGATATTTTCTCGAGATTCGGCCTGTAAATTCATAGTCGTCTGTCCAGATGAAATATTCGCCGATAGGCAGTCCGATTTTCCGGATTACTTCACTTTTTACCAGCAGTGACACAAAAGAGCACATTTTGACAGAGGCCATTTCCATTGCGTACTCCTTCCTGCCGATATGCCGGAAAATATCCTTCTTTTGAATATTCATCCGGCAGATGCTTCCATCTGTCCAGTAGGCGACGCTGGAGAGAAATCCCCACCTGCCATGCAGCTTTTTGTCTGCGGCAAACAAGGAGACCAGCGCCGTCTCCTCCGGCAGGGTATCGTCATCCATGATCCACACATATTCATATCCCATGCGGACAGCTTTTCCGACTCCATATTCAAAGCCTCCGGCACCACCCAGGTTTCTGCCTGTGTTTTCATAGAGAACTGCCGGATCTTGAAATTCTGTATGGATCATCTCTGCAGTTCCATCTGTACTTGCATTATCGATGATCATCACGTCGCAGAAGGCGCCTGCCTGACCCAGCAATTTTGTAATACAGAGCCGGAGCAATTCTTTTCTGTTATATGTTACCACCACCGCCGCTGTCTGGTTCATTAGTAAGCCCCTCCTCCCCAAATAGCAGGAATGGTCTTTGCGATCATTTTGATGTCTGTCCACAATCCCATATCTTCTATGTAATCCAAATCCAGCTCCACCCATTCTTCCCATGGAATATCAGAGCGGCCCTGGATCTGCCAGTAGCAGGTCAGGCCAGGACGGACGATCAGCCGCTGCCGGTCATGCTCATCCGCCTCTTCCATCTGCCAGGTCAGGATAGGCCTGGGCCCCACAATACTCATGTCTCCCTTGATGACATTTAAAAGCTGAGGCAGCTCGTCTATGGAAAGGCGGCGGATTACTGTCCCGACTTTTGTGATGCGCGGGTCATTTCTGATCTTAAACGCATGACCGGACTGCTCATTATCCTTTAAAAGCTCCGCAAGCTTTTTATCCGCCCCAACATACATGGAGCGGAATTTATAAAAGCGGAACGGCTTCATATCCTTTCCCATGCGTTCCTGAACGAAAATTGGGGGGCCGCCATCCTCCAGCATAATCGCGGCTGCTGTGATTAGAAAAAGTGGGGATAAAAAAAACAGCGCAGCCAGGGAAAACACGATATCTCCCAGACGTTTGATGAATTTGTAGGCCGCCGGCTTTCTTTTGTACACTTCCTCCAGATGATTGCGGCTTCTGTTTGGCAAATTGCGTATCGTTTTCATTTTCTCCTCATTCTCCATATACAAGTTCATACCAGTAATCCATGTTTTCAGAAAAGTCAATTTTCAGCACGGCCATGCCTCTTATGTTTATACTGTTCCAGCTTCCGTCAGCAGGAATACGCGCAGAGATAACCTGATAGCCCAGATATTCTTTAGAATGGAGCAGAAGAGACAGCACCTTCCCCTGAGTCAGGTTGGTAGTGATGCAGGGAAGGACCGTATTCATCAGGTCGTTCAGCTCAGGGAGAGATAAGGACTTTGCCTTTTTCATTAATCCAGTTAAGACTCTGCGCTGCCGGCTGGTGCGCTCAAAATCTGAATCTCCCGTATATCGTATCCGGCTGAAAATCAGGGCCTGCTTTCCGTTTAAAAGAATGGTTCCTGCATCGGACTCATTCAGTTTGTCTGCATCCCGATCTTCCCGAACCAGAACATTCATATTTTCCATCCAGCTATTCATCTCTTTTATTTCAGCGGCGGTCACCTCCATCTCCACACCGCCCACAGCATTGACGGCATCCATAAATCCATAGAAATTTATGACTGCATAGTCGTCCACATGGATTCCAAGGTTATATTCCATGGTAGTAAGCAGCAGGGGGGCGCCGCCGCAGGCATAGGCAGCATTGATGCGGTTATTTCCCACACCCGGAATGGTGCAGTAGATATCCCGCATGATGGATGTCATGATGATTTTCTTCGTTTCCCGGTTAATGGAAACCAGGATCATGCTGTCGCTGCGGCTGTTCTCTTGCAGATTCCTTGCATCGGTTCCCACCAGCAATATGTTATATACATTTTTAGAATCATAAGGGAGCTCTTCTTCCCGTGCCTTCAGATTTTCTTTCAGATAATCCTCATAGGATTTTGTTTCTTCCTCCGGGAAATCTTCTGCAGCCCTGTTAGCTGATCCACTGCTTTCTGCCGTCTGAATATTCATTTTGCTGTAATAAGAATAAAAAATTCCGTACGCCGTAACCGGGATGGCTCCAAGAATGAAAAGGAGCAAAGCGATCACGAATCTGCGCCTCTTTCGTTTCTTTGTCATTGTTTCTGCGTGAGTTCCTTTCAAACAGGGTCCTTCTGCAGGCCAGATATCTCTCTGCCAAGCCGGTCCAGCTGCAAAAGGCAGCGCCTGCCAAGCTTTTTTTCAATCATGTTTCGTCCCCCTGCCAGGTTTGGAGGACGCGTTGACACATTGTGGCAATCCGACCCCAGCAGATGAGCCATGCCATGAGAAAACAGTCTGAGTGCCAGATGTCTTGACCTGCAGTTCAGAAGAGTTTCCGCATTTACCTGGGTGAGAATCGGAAGAGAATACAGCGCATGAACGATCCTCCTGTCTTTTTGATGGGGGATAAACCGCTCTATATGTGCCAGCAGAGGGGTCACTCCGCGGGCAAGAAGCTGCTCCACTTCTTCAATATCGCGGCTGTTCCATTCCCGAAAAGGCATTTCAAGAAGCAGGAGAGATGTACCGGTAATAGTCAGCTGCTGGATTCCATCTGCATTTCCAATTCCGGGAAAGAACGTGGCTTCAGCACCTAAAAGCAAACCAACGCCGCGGCGGGCGGCCGCATCCTGGATCTTTAAGAACGCTTTCTCACGCTTTTTTAAAAAGACATCTAATGTCATCTGCCCGGCATAAAAATGCGGCGTCGCAGCGATCACGCTGACTCCCTGCTTCTTCGATAATTCCAGCATCTGCTCTGACATTTCAGCCGTTTCACTGCCGTCATCGATTCCCGGCAGGATATGGGAATGAAAATCTATGATTGTGCTCACGATTTATCACCTACTTTTTCACCTGTAAAGGATGTTCCATGCTTTCCACGGTTCCTTTTGGGAAGATCCAGGATATCTCCATAGGAGTTCTGCCTGGAATAGCCATAACGGTAACTGTACTTCTTATAGGTGCGCCGTTCGGATTCTGTGACGCCGGTAAAGACAAAGCCAAGAATTTTCGCCCTCGCCAGCTCCAGCTTTTTTACCACAGCATCCAGCTCCGCCCTCTCTGCCATATCCTGTCTGGCCACCAGGATGACATCGGTGGCATATTGGGAGAGGATAGTGGCATCCGGCATGATTCCCAAAGGCGGGGTATCCATGATGATATACTCGTATTGTTCAGACATCTGCTTTATGAAATGCTCCATCTTTTTTGATCCAAGCATTTCTGTTGGGTTAGGAGGAATGGTGCCGGATGTCAGCACATGAAGCCCGTTTTTTAACGGGTGAAGTACGCTCTTATCCGTCTCCATACCCAGCATCAGGTCTGTCAGGCCAGGGTACTGCCTGAGCCCAAAGTATTTTGCAACAGAAGGAAGGCGCAGGTCGCAGTCGATCAACAGGACCTTTGACTGATTTTGCGCAAAGGAGATAGCCAGGTTGATGGAGGTGGTGCTTTTTGCCTCACCGCGCAGACTGCTGGAGATGAGGATCACTCTTTTTGCCTGATCGGGAGAGGAAAAAAGGATATTGGTGCGAAGCGTCTTATAAGCTTCCTGGACGGCAAATGGGGTATTTTCCGACAGCATACAGGAAACATTGCTTAATTTCTTTTTTGCATCCTTCTTTTTGTAATAATCATAATCTGTCTGCTTTTTGTCCAGAAAATCCGGCACAGATGCAATGAGCGGATATTGCCAGCGTGAAAAATCAGATGCTGTTTGGATTCTTGTATCCAGCATTTCCCGAATGAGCAGAAATCCAGAGACCAGACAGATTCCAGACACAAAACCGATGAACGCCATCAGGCCGTAATTGGGAAAAGCGATTTTGCTGGGAATTCTTGCATAGCTTATGACCGTTACAGAGCTTCCTCTTACGATGTCCGCAATCTGATCCGGTGCAATTCTGGCAATGGAATCCACGATTTCTGCAGCGGTCTCAGGAGATGGATGACTGGCGGAAACCGTGAAGACCTCTGTGTCGTTGACAGCATTCATGTGCAGGATTTTGGCCAGATCATCAATCTCCATTTCGAGACCGGCATCACGGATAACCTCCTCCAGAATAGAGTCGCTTAAGATAATGGCGGCATAGGTATCTACCAGCTGGGTGGAGGCATAAAGATCTCCCTGCGTAATATAGCCGGTGTTTTCCCGTGAGATACTGTTGTTCACGTAAAGTGTTACGGAAGCCTCGTACAGCGGAGTAATCAAAAACCACGAAACCGCAAAGAAAAGAGCGGCCCCGATCGCCGCGCCGAATAAAATGGGAAGCTTCCGTTTCCAGAGCCTTCCGATTAAGTCTGGTATATACATGTTTTCAGAGTGGCTGGCTGCTGTCTGAAATGACTCCATAACGATAGTGTCTCCTGTTTCTCACATATTTTGATGCGACCATACCGATCCGTGTATCACAACCATGCAGTCAATGCGGCTTGGACTTCTCTGCATTGGTTTCTGATTGGTTCTCTCTGGTCAAAGAATATAAGTCATCGTTCCATTCCCGGAGATCAAGGGCTTCGGCCGGCACATATGTCAGGATTTTGCCAGTTCTCTATACCGAAATGTACTTAAAAAGCGCAAATCTGAAAGATACGTACAGCCCGTTTGAACAGATAATATATCCAACAGGAAAGCTGTTTTCACGTTCCGCCCACCTCCTTCGTGCAATCGCTCTGCTCCCCTTCAGCCAGTTCCCGCTGAAAGGGATAGAAATGCTCTCGCATTATTTCCGAAAGAAATTGTTAATGTATAAAAAAAGAATGCGTCGTATAAGATAATATTATACGACGCACTATAAGAAGCTCTTTATGGCCGGGTTCCTTTCATCTTCCTGACGGCTTTTCTGACGGCCAGCCCGGCATTATTTGACGGCCAATAATCCGGAGAGCAGATTCATATTCCGCTGTTTCTGTTCCATAGTGGGATGCACATATCTGTTTAATGTCATACTGACGGTGGCATGTCCCAGCAGGGAGCTCAGTGTTTTTGGATCGAAGCCGGCTTCAATTCCCCGTGTCGCAAAGGTATGGCGAAGGGCGTGAAAATTAATATCTCCAAGTCCGCTGTCCTTCAGCACTTTTTTAAACCGTCTTTGAAGGGCTCGCGGCTCCAGGTAGCAGCCCAGCTCTCCGGTAAGAAGATATGCGTCGTCTTCCTTTCGGTTCTCTGCAAGCAGAACGGCAATTTCTTTTGCAACTGGAATCCTGCGGATGGCGGAAGTGCTTTTGGGAGTCTGTATGATGACCTCCGTCCTCTTTCCCTCCATTCGCTGTATGCGCTGCATGGTTTGATAAACCATGACGGACTGATCGTTTTTGGAAATATCCTTCCATTTCAAGGCGCAGAGTTCTCCTAATCGGATCCCTGTGTACAGACTTAACAGAATTCCAAGATTACAGGGCGACATATGATTGTAAAGCCAGCAAAAAAGCACGGATTGCTCCTCTTTGGAGAGAAATGGAGGTTCATTTCTGTCTTGTTTAATGGAAATCCCACAGATATTGGCTACAGTAAGTCCTTTTTCCAATGAGGCGTAACGCAGAATGCTTTTTAATACGGTCAGTATGGTGCTGACCGTGCTTGCAGAAAGTCCTTTCTGCCCGCTATTCTCATATTCCAGAAGACTGTATGAAAAGGAGATAAATTCTGATCTTCCAATATTGGAAATGGCTCTGTTTCCAAACCGGGGGATCAGATAGGAATTCAGGATATTGGTGTAGGATGAAAAACTTGCAGGTTTTAATCGCAGCTTTTGCAGCTTCATCCACTCACCGGCAACTGTCTGGAAGGAATTTTCAAACTTCTGTGAATCGGTCTCGGACTGTTTTTCTACTAATTCTGATAATTTTTGTACTGCCTCCTCGTAGGAGCTGGCATAAACATAAGAAAATACGGTTCTTCCATTTACAGTTCCAGTACGGAGACGTCCCTCCCAACGACCGTCTTTCCTCTGATAAATATTATTCCCTTTAAGGGATTTCCGTGCCATATCGTAAACGACTCCTTTCGTTATG
>JAHZAR010000036.1:0-9115 GCA_019423835.1 Clostridiales bacterium
CCTCGCTGACCATCAGGCCCGTTCTGCCAAGCATTCTGTATCTCATGCCCGTATTCATTTTACATCCTCCTTATCTCCCAGACAGCCCGGCCGCACTGGCTCTCTGCCTGTATCGTCCTGCCCCTTAAAGCTCTCCCTCGTTGGCCTCCTCGGCGCAGATCTCCTCCCCCTCCATCCGGTCCAGAATGGAGACCTCCAGGACGGCCTGGGCTGCATTAACCGAAAGCTTTGCAAATTTCCCTTTTTCCGCAGCCGCTCTGCAGGCTTCTTCATAGATCTCCCTGAGAATTTCCTGGTTTAAAGCCCCTCCCCTCCAGTGGAACACGAAATACGGCTGCTTCTTTCTCACAGCTGCCCGAAGTCTCTTATACACCTCCTCTGCCTTTGTGAGAGAAAGCCTCTGCTCTCTGTAATAAAACCTGTCATTGTCTGTGCAGGCTGGAACAGGATAGACCAGCTTCTGGTGATCCTTGAATATGCGCTTATCATCCAGGTTAAAATAGTCAAACCGCTTTGCCCCATAGCGCCCCAGAGAGTTGTCAAAGGTGGCGTCCAGGTGGTACCAGCTCTTTCCCAGCTTCAGCACATTCCAGGCATGGCGGTACCGGATCCCTCTGTCTGGATTAGCCTCGCTGACAGCGATCACACATTCGATTCCCAGATGGCCGCAGAGGAGCTTTACGGTTTTTGCAATCCCCTCGCACACGCCTACACCCTGCTGAAGAGGTCCTATAATCTCGTGGGAATACTGCTTTTTCAGCCTGTCATAGGTCACATTTTCACAGATGAAATCATGGACAAACCGCTCCCTTTCCTCCAAAGCCATGTTCCCGGCCTGCCTGACAAGGCGGTTCACCCTCCCCTCCAGAGCTTTCTGGTGCTCCTTTATCTTCTTTTTTTCAAACATGTACTCCGGACACATTCTCACATACTGGGAATCCTCCGTAAACCGGTAATGAAAACCCTCCGCAAAAAAGATCTCCGGGTGATCCAGCCTGAGGCGGAAAAACACATCAGAAAGCTCCCTGTTTTCCAGTCTCCTCACCGGAAACTCCGGCGAGATATTCTGAAAGCCGGACAGCATATTCCTGTAGGCCTCCTGCTCGTTCCGGCTCATCTGTCTGTAGTAGAAATCCTGTGTCATCTTCTTTTCCGCCTTTCCCGGAGCCCGACAGCTCACAGACAGTGTCCGTGGTTCCCCACAGCCAGTCCGCGCACCGCAGCAGGCTCACTTTAATACCGTGATTTTATCATGCCGCAGTGCAAATGTCCATCTCGCCGCCCCATCCTGCCTTTTTCCTTCTTCACTTCTTCCTGTAAAGCGGGAAATTTTTATGATATACTGAGAAGAAGCTGCTGTTACAGGTATAACAAAGGAAACGCAGGCCGTGACGGCTTCCGTTTTCCTTTGCCTGTCGCTAAAAATGGGAGGTATCTGCAAATGAATCGTGAAATTATTATCAGAGAAGAACGGCCGGAAGATTACCTGCGGGTAGAAGCGATCATAAGAAAGGCTTTCTGGAATTTATACGTTCCCGGCTGCCATGAGCATTATCTTGCCCATATCCTCCGCTCTCATGAGGACTTTATCCCTGAGCTTGATCTGGTCATCGAAACGGACGGCCTGGTGATTGGCTCTATCATGTATACAAAAAACAGACTCACAGACGAAGACGGAACTGAAAAACAGATCCTCACCTTCGGCCCTCTCTGTGTGGAGCCGGAATACCAGAGAATGGGCTATGGAAAAGAGCTGATGGAAGCATCCTTCCAAAAAGCTGTCCAGATGGGCTACGAGGCCGTCGTCATCTTCGGGAGCCCCGCCAACTATGTGAGCAGCGGCTTTAAAAGCTGCAAAAAGTACAAGGTCTGTCTGGAAGGGGACATCTGGCCGGCGGCCATGATGGTAAAAGAGCTGAAGCCCGGAGCCCTGGGCGGAAAAAAATGGTTTTACCGCCAGAGCTCTGTCTATGATTTGGATATGGAAGAGGCACAGCGGTACGACGATTCTCTCGAGAAGATGGAGAAAGGGTTCCAGCCAAGCCAGGAGGAATTTTATATTTTAAGCCACGCTTCCCTCTCCTGAAAGCTCCCCGGACCATGATTCAGGCAGAGAATCCCCAGGGAAGGATCCTCTGCCTGACAGGCATGAGCTCAGACACTGCAGTCTTGTCTGCTGCCCTTTTCAGACAGGGCCTTTATCGGCAGGTTTCTGCAGACTTCTCCAGCGGTCACCGGGATTTTATTTATCACTGATATTTCATAAGCTCTTCTGCAAGCCTCTCTGCAAACCTTTTCTGTCCCTCTCCGGTAAAGTGCACGCCGTCATGGGCAAGGGGAATCTCCCAGCCGGAAGCGTCCGCAAAGCGAAGTCCGTACTGTTCTGCAATCTGCCTGTAAACAGGTCCCAGCGCCTGCACTTCCCTGTCATAGAGAGCTTCCTCCTCTCCATAACGGCCGATATCCGTCGGTGCAGGAGCAATGAGAAGCACCTTCTTTCCCTCTCCCCTGAACCTCTGATGTTTCAGGATATGCTCTACAAACGCCTCCATCTTTCTGCCCGTTTCAGAGGCATCCGGGCGAAATGAATTAAAAATATCATTCGTCCCGAGCATGACAGACAGAAGATCAAATGGCGGTTCCCTGTCGATCAGCTGATCAAACCGCTGCAGAAACCAGCCTTCCGGAATCTCCCGCCCATTCATTCCCTCATTTACCGTCTCCCATCCAAGGCGTTCTGCCAGAACCTCCGGCCACCGCTCCCTCTCCCCGAGCCGCCTGCCCAGCGTGGAGCCTGCATCATAGCCGTATGTATTGGAATCCCCAAAGCATATCATCCGTTTCATTCGCTGACGCTCCTCTCCTCTATAAAAATCTGTCACAGGGAACCAGCTATCCTCCTGCCGGAAATACCATTCTTTCCATTTATTTGCATTTCCTGCATCATCTCATTCTACTTGTGGTACGGAGCCCCCTCAATAATCCTGTAGCTCCTGTAAATCTGCTCCAGCAGCACCACCCTCATCAGCTGGTGCGGAAACGTCATTTTGGAAAAGCTAAGCGCGAAATCCGCCCTCCTCATCACCTGTCCGGACAGTCCGAGAGAGCCTCCGATCACAAACTGCACATGGCTCACGCCATTGATGCCAAGTCTGTCTATTTTTTCCGCCAGTTCCTCAGAATCCAGCATTTTTCCCTCAATGGCCAGGGCAATCACATAGGCCCCGTCTTTGATGTGAGAGAGGATCCGCTCTCCCTCCCTGTCCTTGATCTGTTCCTCCACAGCAGCCCCTGCCCTGTCCGGAGTTTTTTCATCCGCAACCTGCACGATCTCCAGCTTGCAGTATCTGGACAGCCGCTTGGCATACTCGGAAATCGCCGCCTCAAAAAAACGCTCTTTAATTTTGCCCACAGCAATCACTGTGATTCTCACACTCTTTTCCTCCCTTACTCCTCGCCTCTTTTTCCCCTTTCTTCGGTGGACCTGCGATTTCTCCTCTGACCATGGAGAGCAGAAGTCCCTTTGTCCTCTCCTGTACTTCCGGTCTGTGTGTTTTGACTCTTCTGACCACCCGGCCTTCGGTCTTCCTCTGAATTTTATATACAATACAGAGAAATTCTCCGACTTCCTCCCATGCCTCCCGGCTCTCCGGGATCAGATCCAGCCCCATCTGGAATACATGAAACATGCCGCTGTAGACAGAGGTTCTCACTCTCACCCCGGCCTTCTTAGCCTTTTCAGACACGGCAAGCGTGTCACTGAGCAGCACCTCGTAATCTCCCACCTGCATCAGCATCGGGGGAAATCCCGAAAAATCTCCGAACAGCGGGGAGAGATAGGGATCTGCCGGATCTGCCTCTCCGATATAGCTGCACTGGTACAGCATATTCTCCCTGGAATTTCCAAACAGCGGATCCAGCTCATATCTGCTCACGTAGGACTCTCCCCCGAGCGTCACATCGGTCCAGGGCGACATGGTTATCACACCGCCAGGCAGCGGCATCCCGTGATCCTTCAGATAGAGGAGCAAAGCCAGGGCCAAACCTCCTCCTGCAGAGTCTCCTGCCACGACGATCTTTTCCGGCTCGTATTCCTTTTCCTCCAAAAGCCATCGGTAGCCATCCACAGCATCCATCAGAGCCGCCGGGAAGGGATTTTCCGGAGCAACGCGGTAATCCACACTCAGAACATCTGCGCCGTATGCCAGCTTGGAATATTTGACGGCAAATCTCCTGTATATATTTTTCATCGGACCAATGTAGCCGCCTCCATGAAGCTGCAGAATCACACGTCCAGTCACAGCATGCTCCAGAGTCAGGTATTCCATCGTGCAGTTTGGCGCCTCCACCAGCTCATACACATAACCGGCGGGACAGCGCCAAGCCGGTTCCACCGGATTTTTTCTGAATTCTCCTGTCTGTATGGGTTTTTTCAGAGCTGTCTCCATCACATCGCTCATCATCTCTCTCGTCAGCCTGCCCATAGCGCTTACCTGTGTTCGCCTTCTGCGGTCCTTCCTCCCCTTCTCCCCTCTTCTCTTCCTTCTTTTTTCAAGATTCATCGGTCTGCCCGTTCCTTTCTTTTCCTGGTTTCATCCTTCTGCCTTTCCGTTCTCCTGTACGCCCTTTCATCCCGGCAGTATCTGCGGCCTTTCTCCCTCCAGCGTCTTCTCAGACAGCCTACAGATGGAACCTTCTCCCCAGTTCCCTCTTTACACTCCTGCTGCCCGCAGCCGCCGTGATGCACAGCAGAGAGAGAGCCGCTCCGGCAGTAAACAGCGACAGGAAGGGGCGCGTCACCAGACCGGCCCACCACAGTACCAGGGGTATCAGACAAAAAATGGTAATGACAATCTGGTACATGAAATAGCTCTGCCAGTTCAGACGATTCACGGCTATCAGTCCGCCCACAGCCGCCACATTAAACAGCAGAATGCTCGGCACAGCGTAGTTGAAGGCCCAGCCTCCATAGCCCAGGTTCCAGTCAATCAGAATGGAAATTACAATCGCTCCCAGAGACTGCCTGAAGATTTTCCCGGCCAGATTGGAATTTCTGAGCAGAGAAAAACGCACGGTCATGGCCGCATAGGCTATCCCTGCAGCAGTCATCACAGACCACCAGCGCCCCAGCCAGCGGTAGGTGGCCATATTGACAATCCCCGTAACGGCGGCAATGAGCAGCAGGGCCCCGTAAAACCATGGCATCATTTTTCTGATTCTCCCTGCCTCGGCCGCCTCAGGGTAATTTCCCCGGTCATAGGGCGAGGCCACGGCATTGTTTTCCTCTCTTCCTCTCAAAACCCCCTGTTCATCCAGCCAGCCATAGAAATAATCCTGAAGCCTTCTGTCCCGGGACGCACTTGAAAATGTTATATCCGCCGTATCCTGATAAGCCGCCACCCCGCACTTTACAGGCTGCTTTTTAGAAACGCCGATAAGCACATGAAAATCCCGGATTCTGTCACGGAACTCCTCCCTCATCTCCACAGCTCCCAAATTAGACAGCGTCAGAGTATACGCCCTGGTATTTTTCAGAAAAATCAGCCTAGTTATCTGTGTTTTCAGAGCCAGAGGTGTAATTCTCACATACCATTTCTTCTCCCTGGAAACATTGTAGGAAATTGTCTCCTCCAGGCGCTCCCGCACAATCTTCTCATCCATCTGGCGGCTGACCTGCGCGAGAACCTCTCTGAAATTTTCCGGCTGTCTCTCCTCTGGAAATGAGATATTGGTAACTGCAAAAAAATTGGCCAGTGTGTCTGACTCAAAAAAAGCCCGCAGATTGATGGGGAGGTTGACGGCTACCGGCTCCTTTTTCGTCCTGCCTCCCAGGTAAACCTGAATGACCGACCAGAGGAGCAGTGCAGCCAGATACTTCGTCATGCTGACCCCCTCGCGCCTGCAGAGAGCTTTGAATCGGTCCAGATCCACATAGCCGTGATAAACGGCCGTCTGGCCAAGAGGAAGCCATTTCCCCCTGAGCTGAAAAGCTCTCCTTCCTGCATACCCGGTGTGTTCCCGCTTCCGGTAGTGGAGCAGATACCCATCCAAGGCCCGTCCCTTGGGCCCGTCCGCCGCACTACCCGTCACGGCAGAAGCTGTGCCGGGTACAGGCTCCTGCTCTTTCGCGGATTCGTCTGGACCGGCGCCCGTGTTTTCTCTGCGCAGATTCTCCTCCAGATAAATTTCCACCAGCCTTTTCAGGAAATTCATAGCTCCCATTCCATCTGTGAGGGCATGAAACACCTCAAAATTAATTCTGGAGCCAAAATAGCTGACCCGGAACGGATACATCTGATTTCCCAGAGGTTCGATATATCTGCAAATAAAAGCCGTCTCCTGTTCCACAGACGGCTCCCGCGTGTTTGTCTCAAAGTAGTACCAGAAAAATCCGCGGCGAAGCCGGACACAAAACACCTCAAATTCCGGAAGAGTTCTCATAAGCGCTCTCTGAAGACACTCCGGTGAGATCTCCCGGTCCAGAACCGCACTGACCCGGAACACATTGCTGAGGTCCTCTCCCGTTACCATGGCAAACAGCTTTCCTGTATTGTCAAGCCGCCGCCATCCAGCTCCCTGAATCTGCCTTCTCTCCCTCCACCGCCTCATGAAAACTCCTCTCTGGCTCCTGAACGGCAAAACAGTGTCCTAGAACTCCAGAAGCATATCATACCAGACAGCATTCCCATGGACAGACTCCGACAACCCCTGGTTGACATAGCCAAACTTCTCATAGTAATGGATCAGCCTGTCCTTGCAGGTAAGAATCATTCCCGCCCTGCCTCTTTTTCTGGCGTCTTCTATCAGCGTTCTCATCAGAAGCTCTGCAATCCCTTTCCTCCTCTCCTGGGGGATCACATCCAGGCCAAACACACTCTGATATCTGCCATCCGGCCTGTGCAGGCTGCTGTCCTCATACATTTCATCCCGGATTGTTCTCTCATCTGTGACGCATCCATTAATAAAGCCCACCATCTGTCCGTCTTTCTCAGCCACCAGAAAGCTGTCGGGAAACGCCTCGATCCGTGTCCGGAAAGCATCTCTTCCCGCTGCCTCCGCTTCCGGAAAGCACTCTGCTTCCACCGCAGTCACCCGGTCCAAGTCTTCCGGTTTTACTCTCCTGATTACAATATCCATAGTTCCTTCCTCCTTCTGCAGAACCTGCTCTTCTCTGCCCTTGTCCTGCTTCTTACTTTTTTGTCTGAACGTCTTTCCCTCTTTCCTGACTGCCGCCCTTTCGAACCAGTCTCTTTACAGAGAGAAAACCCGGCAAAGCCGGGTTCAGTCCTTTCTCTGGCTCCTAAGCTCTGAAATAATAGCCCACCCCCCACTTTGTGTGAACATATTTCGGATCGCTGGGGCTCGGCTCAATTTTTTCTCTGAGCCGTCTCACGTGGACATCCACTGTGCGGACATCTCCGCCTCCAGCTGCTTTATTTCCCCATACATATCCCAAGAGCTCCTCTCTGCTGTATACCTTATTGGGGTTGCAGACCAGAAGCTCCAGCAGGTCGAACTCCTTTGCAGTCAGGTTGATTTCCCTGTCTCCAATGAAAACCCTCCTGCTGTCTGTGTCCAGCTTCAAATCCCCAGCCGTTATTGTCCGGTTCTGAGGCTGTGCATCCTTCCTGGAGCGGCGTGTGCTCCGACGCATGATGGCCTTGATCCTGGCCTTCACCTCCAATATATTAAACGGTTTTGTGATATAATCATCCGCTCCGTATTCCAGCCCCAGAATCTTATCCATATCTCCGCCCTTGGCAGTCAGCATAATAATCGGCATTTCCGAAAATTCCCGGATTGCCTGGCAGACCTCAAACCCGTCCCGCTTGGGAAGCATCACATCCAGGAGCACAATATCATACTCCTTTTCCCTGGCCTTCTCGATTGCCTCCTCTCCGTCGTATGCACAGTCTACCTCCATCCCCTCCTGCTCAAGGCTGAAACGGATTCCCTTCACAATTAATTTTTCATCATCTACCACTAAGACCTTCGCCATTTTTCCACCTCTTCACCACGCCCTATACCGTGATACTGTCCTTTATCTTCTGAAATGCGGCCTCTTTAATTCCGGAGACCTTCATGATATCCTCAATCCTCTTAAAGCCTCCATGCTCCTGGCGGTAGCGGATAATGTCCTCAGCCCTGGCCTGCCCGATCCCGGTCAGCGTCATCAGCTCCTCCCTGGAAGCTGTGTTAATGTTGACCCTGGTCTGCCCGCCTGCCCGGGCCGCTCCTGCCCCTGCTGTCTGACCGCCTGAAATTCCGGCTCCCGATCCCGGCTGCTGCTCTGAAAGGCGCTCCGCCTCCTCCCTGTCCGGAACCTGAATCCTCATCCCGTCGCTGACCTCCTGTGCCAGATTCAAATAATCGGCCGCCCCGTTTTCTGTACATCCTCCAGCCATCTCAACTGCCTCATAGACGCGGCTCCCTGCAGACATCTCATAGACACCCGGGAAAACTACCTCCCCGCAGACATGGACAAAAACGGACTCCTCCTGGGCTTTTCCGCTCCCGGGAGTCTCTGTCTCCCCGTAAGGTTTTTTCGTTTTTCCGCTGTCCTGGCTCTCAGCTTGGGCGGCGCTGTCTATCTGGCTCTCCGACACGGTGTCCTCCTGCCTGCGGGCATCGTCTTTATCTGGCTGGAGGGGATCCTCCTCCGTATCCAGAACAAACCGCTCCTCACGGACACGGTTCTCGCCCGGCCGGACATACCGGTTTCCGATATAGCATATGCCGGCTGCAAGCACACCTATTACAGCCAGGAGCACTTTCATCCTGCCCCTCAGATTTTTATCTCTCATATGTATTGTACCTCCCGTCTGTCTGGCGGAAGATACTGCTATGCCTGTACTCCTATTCTACCTAAAACCCCGTTTAAACACAAGCACTAAATCATCCATTCCCCGTATGTTTCTCAGCTCTCCCACCGGAAAATCACAATCCCGGCAATTGCCACAGCTGCTCCGATGACCTTCCTCCATTCAAATCCCGTCTTCTCCACGCCGAACAGCCCCAGCACCTCTATGCCATACGCCACAAGAATCTGGGCAACCACAATCAGAAGTGCAGCCTTTGCCGGCCCCAGGGCGCTCATACTCTTAATCACTGTGTA
>JAHZAR010000036.1:9125-23616 GCA_019423835.1 Clostridiales bacterium
CTGTGTAGGTAATGAGCGCTCCGAGAACACCTCCTATCAGCATATATTTGGGAGTCACCTGCCAAAGCCCGCTGATCCTGTCACGGCCTGAAAACAGCCAGATCGCCGCACAGGTGATAAAGGCGGAAGCCTGTACCCATCCGGCAGACACCCACACACTTGTCTGTTTTGTCACCTCTGTATTAAATACGCCCTGAATGCTCATCAGAGCCCCTGATGCAAGAGCCACTATCAATCCCCACATAAAAAAACCTCCATGGCTTAAGATACCTCTAGTATCTCTCACCATGGAGATTTTTATGTACGGTTTTCCACTTTTTCCGCTGAAAGCTACTGGATGGAAAAGTCCACATTTACATTGGCTTCGATTTCAATTTCTCCGCCCATCACGTCAATGCTTCCCGTATCTGCCGCCATCCCTGCCTCCTCCGCTTCCATCATAAGGTTGGAAGCCTTCGTATAGCGCGGCTGCTGGTCTGAACTCAGCTCATTCATATTTACCACAGCGCCCAGCTGACAGCCGCCCGCCTCGGCCATAGCCTGCGCTTTGACCCTTGCGCTCTCAATGGCCATCTTAAGGGCCTCCTGGTATTTCTCATCAAAGGTACTGCAGAGATAGGACACCGAATCAATCTGGTTCGCCCCGGCCTCTACAACTGCTTTCAGAACGGTTCCCGCACTGTCGATGGGAATATCATTGACTGTCACTCTGGAACTCATCTCATATCCGGCAACCGTCTTTCCTGAATCCCAGTCATATACCGGATTCAATCCAAAGCTGGCTGTCTGAATGGAGGACTCCTCAAGCCCCTGGGCCTTCAGTGCCTCAATCACATGCTGCAGGTCCTCACTGTTCTTCGTCTGGCAGGCCTTAGCGTCTGCTGCCTGGGAGTAGACCGTAAGCTGAATCTGGGCAATATCCGGCTCAGCCGTAACAGTTTCTGAACTGCTTACACTAATCATATGGGACTTGGCAGTATCCACAGTCACTGTCCCTCCTGTGGTTCCCGCCGCACAGGCAGTCATTCCCAGCGCACCGGCCAGAACTGCTGCAGCGATCATCCATCTTTTTTTCATAAAACCCTTCCTTTCTGTGTGTTTCCTCTCATCAGCCTTCCCCTTTGTCCGGCGGCTGTCTTTCCTGAAAGGGAGCCTTTTCCATATACAATAAAAAGGCTTCTGCTCTGGCTTTTATTATACAGAAAAACCAGAACAAATGCCTTTCTTTTCTCTTAAACTTTGCTGTCAGATTTCTAAATCCGCTCCCTGCAGGCCGGTCCTCTTTTCTCTCCCCGCCTGAGCCTGTGCCAGAGCTGCATTCACAAGGCGTTTTGCGAGCACTGCGGTAGTCACGGAGCCGATACCTCCCGGCACAGGAGTAGCCATAGCCGCCTGCTCCCTGATGTCCTCAAAGTCTACATCGCCGCACAGATGTCCCTTCTCATCCACATTAATTCCCACATCCACGACAATGGCCCCCTCTCCCACATACGTCCGATCCACCATTCTGGCGCACCCGGCAGCTACCACAAGAATCTGGGCGCTCCGGCAGATTTCCGGCAAATCCACGGTTCTGGTATGGCAGACCGTCACCGTCGCGTTTTCCTGCAGGAACAGCATGGCCAGAGGTCTTCCCACCACCATGCTCCGCCCCACAATCACCGCGCGCCTTCCGGCTACCGGGATATCATTCAGGCGGAGAATATCCATCACTGCCTCAGCCGTGCAGGGTGCAAACCCTGTATTATCCCCGCTGAACACCTTGGCGATATTCACCGGTGAAATACCGTCCAGATCCTTGAGCGGATGAATCATCCGGTCAATATCCTCCTGAACGATCTGCCCGGGCAGAGGCCTCAGAACAAGAATGCCATCCACTTCCGGGTTCTCATTGATCTCCCGGAAGGCAGCCTTAAACTCCCGATCGCTTATGTTCTCCGGAAAGGTATATTTCACCACTTCCAGCCCGAAAGAATCCATCTTCTTGACTGCACCCTTTTCATAGGAAATATCATCGGGCTTGTCACCTACCCGTACAATCGCAAGGCGCGGAATGCGCCCCAACGCGGCAAGCCCCTCCTGCACCTGTGCCTTCAGTTTCTCAGAAACCTCTGCTCCTCGTAATGTAATCATGCTTTCTCCTCTTTACTCTCTGATGTCATTCTCTTTACATTCGCCCACCTGCATCCCGGCAGTCTGCCCGCACAGGTGCTCTGTCAGCTTCCCTTTTTCACATATCCCTTCACAGCACAGCCGCTCCGGCAGCAAGCTCCAGCAGATATACGGCCAGAATGGCCGCAAGCGCCACCACCACCAGACTCTTCCCTTTATAGCCCAGAAACACTGCCACCGCCGTTCCACCGGCAGCGGAAAGGATATGTCCCGTTGAAAAAAATACATCCGGAAATGTCAGTGCGCCCAGCACCGCATAAGGTGTATAGTCCAGAAAGGACCGGATAAAACGCGACTGAATCTGCTTTCTGAAAATTGTAACCGGAAGCACTCTGGGAACATAAGTTACAAGAGCCATCAGCGCCACACAGATCAGAACTCTCTCCATCTCCATTCTCCTCTACCTCCTGATTTCTGTCATCCTCCTCTAGGAGAGCTCACTCCCCTCCTCGGCCGCCTCTTCCCTGGGCGGAAATGCCCAGGCCCCGGCCGCTGCTGCCGCCACTGTGGCAATGATCACTCTGAACCCGTCTGATATAAAGGCAAACAGCGGTATATATTTTACCATGCAGTTCACTGCCACCGCTGTGAGAATCACAAAAAGCACAGGAAGGGATTTCCTGGCCGCCGGAATTATCAGGGCTATGAACATTGCATACAGAGCGATTCCCATAGCATTCTGAAGCGCCTGGGGAAGAATGGCGGAAATACAGCCTCCTAAAAGCGTTCCAAAATTCCACCCCAGAATAGGCATGGAGATAAGTCCCAGCATAAAGGGAGCAGTCAGAACCCCCGGCTGCAGAGAGCCAACCACAAATGTTTCATCCGTAATGCCGAAGGCCATCACCAGCCGTTCCAGAGTCCCTGTCCTTTTTTCCAGCTTCTGCGACAGGGACAGCGACATCAGCATGTATCGGATGTTAATGACAAAGGTGGTGAGTGCCACCTCAAAGTATCCCGCCCCTGCAAAGATCAGATTTGTCCCTGCAAACTGCCCTGCGCTGGTGAGATTGGTCAGTGAGATTACCACTGCCACCCAGACAGGAAGCCCGCCGGATACCGCCAGAAAGCCAAACGTAAAAGAAACCGGAATGTATCCCAGACCAATGGGAATTCCGGCTTTCAGTCCCTTCTTAAAATCCTTTTTCCAGTTCATTTTCACTCAAGCCGCCTTTAAATACTCAATAAGTACGTATTATATCGCCAACCGTACAAAATGTCTACACTTAATCTCAGCGCGTCTTTCCCTGACCTTATTCTTCTCCTCCGCTGAATTTCTGAGTCCGCATCTCATTCAGCCACTGAACTCCAGCCTCTATCCCCTCCTCAGAAAAGGCAAACCGTGCTCTCGTCTTCTGCTCCTCAGGTGTGGCGTCAAAGCCATAGGGCTCCGGCCATACCGTAACCACCAGCGCCTCCTCCCCGTCAGCCTCCCCCTTTTCCATCCTGTATCTCATTCCCCGGTCACTCCCCGTAAAATTCTCCTTTTTAAGAAAATTAACAGGCATCACATTCTGTCTGGTAATCATTTTTATTTCTCCTCTTTCCCTGCACAGTCTTCTACCTGAGTTTATACTTCTGCAGCCATTTTTTCAAGAACCCGGCAAAAAAACAAAAGGACTGCCGTAATCCCCTCCGGCAAAGCACATGCCCTGCCGGTCTGAGTTTACTGCAGTCCTTATCCATTCTCTATTCCATTGTCAACGGGCCGGAGGCCCGACAGCCGCCGTATCTCTGACAGCCATTACTTCTTCTGAACGTACTTCAGACAGTCGAGCGTTACAGCTGAAAGGATAATGATACCTGAGAATACGAACTGAAGGTTTGTATCGATACCAAGGATTGTAAGAGAGTATGTCAGAGCGGTGAAGATAAATACACCAACTACGACACCGGAAATCTTACCGATACCGCCTGTAAAGGATACACCGCCGACTACGCAGGCCGCGATGGCATCCATCTCCCAGCCCTGCCCATAAGCTGCAGAACCGGAGCCCACCATTCTGATACACTCCAGCCAGGAGCCGAAGCCGTAAAGAATACCTGCCAGAATGAAAGCGCCTACGGTTACGCGGAATACAGAGATACCGGAAACTGCTGCTGCCTCTGCGTTTCCGCCGACAGCAAACAGGTTCTTACCGAATGTGGTCTTGTTCCAGATGAACCACACGATAATCACTGCCGCTACTGCCCAGAGAATAATGGTTGGGAATCCATTAATCTTCGGAATAATCATTCCGGGGATTGTGGATTCAATCGCACCGAAGGATACACCCTTTGTGGAGTATGTAACAAGTCCGAAGATTACAAGCATGTTTGCCATGGTTGAAATAAACGGATGCATCTTAAACTTAGCGGTAAAGAAACCGGCAATCGTTGTGAAGAAGGTACATAAAACCACGCACATAAATAATGCAAAGATCACTCTCACAGGCACCGGTAAAGAGGTAAAGTCAAATACATGTCCGAATACCATACCTGTATTGATTCCCTGATGCATGATAATGGTTGCAGTTGTCATACCCATACCAACCATACGTCCAACGGAAAGGTCAGTACCTGCCAACAGGATCAGTCCTGCAACTCCGAGAGCCAGGAACATTCTCGGGGAAGCCTGCTGGAGAATATTCAGCACGTTGTTATAGGTGAGCAGCGGAACGCCCTTTACCATAGGAGTAATGATGCACAGAGCAATGAAAATTAAAATGATTGCAATGTACAGACCATTTCTGAGAAGGAACGCCCTGCGGTTAAAGGTATACTTGTAATTCTCCCATTTCTCCGCCATGGTCTCTGCAAAAGTAAATTTGGACATACGCAGAAGATCGATCAGGTGGTTCCTGTATGCAAATGCCGCATGTCTCCTGTCCTTAATCTGCTGGAAGTCCTTCTCCAGCTCCATCTTGGCATCGAAAAGCCTGTTTTTGTGAACATACTTTTCATCCTTAATCTCCTGATGATCGGTAATCTTAGAAAGATTCTCCTGGTGCTGTTTCTCAAGCTCTGCGACACGTCTGCGGTACTTTTCCTGGGCCTGAACCTTTTCCAGCTTGCAGCTCGCCACCACATGCTGGTAATAATCCCTGTCAAAATGCTCTTTTAAATAAGCCTCCGCATCTGCAATAAGTTTGGAAATCTCATCTTTATTCTTAGCCTCGACTGCCTTAGCTGTCTCCAGCTCCGCTATAAGCTGGGCAATTCTGGCATCCTTTTCTTCCTTTGTGAAAATACGGTCCTTTTTCACTACATCCATATCGTTCTGAATGGAAAGGACCTTATCTGTACCATCTGCTCGGAGGCTGTCGATCTTATCCTGAATCTTGCCGACATAATCCTCTATCGGCTGGCGCAGCTTCATTTCCTGCTCAGCCGTAAGTATCTTACTGTTTTCAACTGCCATATCTACCAATCTCCCTTATTATAGGTATTTTGCACTGAGTCTTAAAAGCTCCTCCTGGTTTGTCTCCTTTGTGTTGACAATTCCAGAGAGATGACCGTTTGACATAACGCCGATACGGTTTGTAATTCCCAGGATCTCCGGCATCTCAGAGGAAACTACAATGATTGTCTTTCCCTGCTTTGCCATATTGATAATCAGCTCATATATCTCATACTTTGCGCCTACATCAATACCTCTGGTCGGTTCATCCATCATGAATACCTGAGGACTCCGCTCCAGCCATTTTCCGAAAATAACCTTCTGCTGGTTTCCTCCTGAAAGGCTGGCAATCATATCATCCGGTCCCATACATTTCGTATGCATGATCTTGATTTCCTGTGCCGTCGCCTTAACCATTTTCTGATCGGAAAGCGCCATACCTACCTTATACTGATTCAGGTTTGCAATCGTGGTGTTAAACGTAAGATCGCCCTTCAGGAAAAGTCCGTTCGCCTTACGCTCCTCAGTAATCAGCGCAAACCCGTGCTCTATGGCTTCCTTTGCACTGTTAAAATTCATCAGGCGGTTTCTGAAGTAAACACGCCCTGCCGCTCTGGTACGGATGCCGAACATGGTTTCCAGAAGTTCTGTACGTCCTGCCCCCACCAGGCCATATAATCCGAATATTTCTCCCTCCCGGACATCGAATGAAACGTCCTGCAGGTAGGGTTCAAACTTTGTAGAAAGGTGCTGAACGGACAGGATCACATCCTTTGGCGTATTGTCCACCGGAGGGAATCTGTTCTCCAGTGAACGGCCGACCATGGCTGCAATCAGCTCGTTCATATCTGTCTCAGAGGATTTCTTCGTCATAACCATCTTACCGTCACGAAGCACAGAAATCTCATCGCAGATTTCAAAAATCTCATCCATCTTGTGAGAAATATAGATAAGAGCAATTCCCTGCTCCTTCAGCATTCTCATCATCTCAAAGAGCTTGTCAACCTCCTGAACGGTCAGAGAGGAAGTCGGCTCATCCAGCACAATTACTTTTGAATTGTAGGAGATAGCCTTTGCAATCTCACACATCTGCCTCTGGGATACGGACATATTTCTCATAGGCTGTGTAAGGTTTACTGTCATGCCCAGCTTTCTGAACAGCTCCGATGCCTTCTTCTTCATACGGCCTTCATCAACTACACCCAAGGAATTAACCGGATAACGTCCAAGGAATAAATTATCAATTACATTTCTCTCCAGACACTGATTCAATTCCTGGTGAACCATTGCAATACCGTTTTCAAGAGCATCTTTCGGTCCGGAAAAGCTGATTTCCTTGCCGTCGAGGAAGATATTGCCCTCATCCTTTTGATATGTTCCGAAAAGGCACTTCATCATTGTCGACTTACCGGCGCCATTTTCGCCCATCAGGCCCATGACGGTTCCGCGCTTCACATCCAGGTTGATATGATCCAGAACCCTGTTTCGGCCGAAGGACTTGCTCATACCGCGTATTGATAAGACGATATCATCTTTCTTATCTGCCATTATTCTTACTCCTGTTATGTATTTGATATAGTGATTGACCAGCGTTTACTTTTTATCTGCTGCCGGCATTACCAGTCTTAAAAGAGCATTAGGGAGAATTTCTTCTCCCTAATAGCCTGCCCTCTCTTATTTCACCAGATATTACTGATTCAGTAAAGCTGTATAAGAAGCTGCGTTGTCTGTCTTAACCATGTTGATTGCGAACGCATCATACTGACTTGGGTTTCCAAGACGGTTTGTGATATTGGACTCTGTCTGTCCATCTCCGCCGATGTAGTCAACCTTCAGATTCAGAAGATCATCATACTTCTGAAGCAGCGGCTGGTAGGTGGAGCTTAAGAAGTTATCGGAAGCGTTGTAGATATCAAGCCATACAGTCTTCTCCGGATGGGAAGCTGCGTCCAGCTGGTTGGATACCGGCTCATAAACCTTTGTGGAGTCTGTGAAATCCTGGTAGTTGTCAGCTGTAACTGCTACGTTTAATGCATAGTAGGAACGCTCATCTGCGTTGTATACATATACATCGTCAGAGAGAACGTTTCCAGCCTCATCAGCTGTACCGATACCTGTATCGATATCTACGCCGTCAAGACCGTTACGAAGAACACGGAGTGTCAGGTAAGCCTGAACGTCTGCGTGCTGGCTGATAGTTCCGCCGTAGCCCTCTGCGATAGCTGCTACTGCATCGTTGTTTGCGTCATATCCGAAAGTCGGAACCTTGTTGTCCTTGGACCATGCGTTGAACATGGACATTCCCATACCGTCGTTGTTGGAAGCGATAACATCGATCTGATCTCCGAAGGAAGAAGCCCATGTACCGATTGCGTTACCTGCTGTAGCTGCATCCCATGTAGCTCCTGCGGAGTTCTTCATCTCCTGGGAAGCCAGCTCCCTTACGACATATGTCTTTCCGTTTACCTCAATGGAGCCATCCTGAACTGTTGTGGAAGTTCCGTCTGTGTTGATGCCAACCGGGTCGCTGACAATTGTGCCGTCCTTCTCGATACCTGTTCCAAGAGCCTTACGAACACCTCTTGTACGTGCGATGGAGTCGTTGTGTCCGATATCGCCGATTGCCAGAACGTATCCGATGATGCCGTCACCGTTGCGGTCAATCGTGTCAATGTTCTTCTCGATGTACTCCTTAACCATGGTACCCTGAAGCTCAGCACCCTGGTTTGCATCGAAGCCTACATAGTATGTAGCGTCGTTGAAGCTGAGAGCGTTCATATCAAGCTCTCCTGTGGAGCTGTTGGACGGCTGACGGTTGAACCATACTAATGGCTTGTCCTTGTTAGCCACCTCGGCATCTGCCTTGGCTCCTGTATCCCCTGCAGCTGTCTCTCCTGCTGCCTCGGAGCCTGCTGCCGCTGTTGTTTCAGCTGTGCCGGATGTGCTGCCTGAGCAGCCTGCAAGGCTGAAAGCCATTAAAGAAGCCATGGACAGTGCCAGAATTCTTTTCTTCATAATTGATTCCTCCCTTGAAAATGTTCACTTGTCCTGATGTGCATTTCCAACACATCTTATGTTCTATATTATAGACCTTTTGGGAAAAAAGTACATAGAATATTCTACAATTTTTGTTTAATATTCAATTCACCTTCTGATTTTTCCGCTGTATCTGTGCATATTCTCCAAGTCCTTCTCCTGCCCGTTTTGGTTCTCCTTTTAGACTCTCTTTTCCGTTTCTTCTTCTCCATATCCCTCCGTCTTTCTCTGATCTTCAGTCCGTATAATGCATATTATTCACTGTTTTTTTCTCTTTTTTATCTTAATATCTATTTTTCTCTTGATTTTATTCCTTTTTGGATGTATATTTATGTTTATTATTATAATAATTATGCATCCAAGCACTGCCTCTATTCTGTCTGGATTTTATCATCCGGGCAGATTGCAGGGCCGGCTTACGGCAAGAATATGCAGGACGTATGAGGAGGAAACGATTATGAAAGAGAAGGTAATTCTGGCATATTCCGGCGGACTTGACACCACCGCCATTATTCCATGGCTCAAAGAGCATTTTGATTATGAAGTGATCTGCTGCTGCATCGACTGCGGGCAGGGCGAAGAGCTGTCCGGGCTGGAAGAGAGGGCAAAGCTGTCCGGAGCATCAAAGCTCTACATTGAGGACATTGTAGACGATTTCTGTGATAATTATATCGTCCCCTGTGTTCAGGCAGGCGCGGTCTACGAAAATAAATATCTGCTGGGAACTTCCATGGCCCGCCCCGGCATTGCCAAAAAGCTGGTGGAGATTGCGAGAAAAGAAGGTGCTTCCGCCATCTGCCACGGTGCAACGGGAAAAGGCAATGATCAGATCCGCTTTGAGCTGGGAATCAAAGCCCTCGCCCCGGATCTGAAAATTATCGCTCCCTGGAGGATGACAGACGTATGGACTATGCAGTCCCGCCAGGATGAAATCGACTACTGCAAGGCCCACGGCATCGATCTCCCATTCTCTGCAGATTCCAGCTACAGCCGTGACAGGAATCTCTGGCACATCAGCCATGAAGGACTGGAGCTTGAAGATCCTGCCGCTGAGCCTGACTATGACCATCTGCTGGTTCTGGGTGTGACACCGGAAAAAGCTCCCGACAAGCCGGAATATGTCACCATGACCTTTGAGAAGGGGGTTCCTGTCTCTTTGAACGGAGAGGCCATGAAGGTTTCCGATATTATCCGCAGACTAAACGAGCTGGGCGGAAAACACGGAATCGGAATCGTCGACATCGTGGAAAACCGGGTGGTAGGCATGAAATCCCGCGGCGTCTATGAAACGCCGGGAGGTACAATTTTAATGGAAGCCCATGCTCAGCTTGAGGAGCTTGTGCTGGATCGGGCCACCATGGAGGTCAAAAAAGATATGGGAAACAAATTCGCCCAGATTGTCTATGAAGGAAAGTGGTTCACCCCGCTGCGTGAGGCAATTCAGGCTTTTGTGGAGAAGACACAGGAGTATGTAACCGGAGAAGTAAGATTCAAGCTGTACAAGGGCAACATCATCAAGGCCGGAACCACCTCCCCCTACTCTCTCTACAGTGAATCTTTGGCGTCCTTCACTACAGGTGAGCTCTACGACCACCACGATGCGGAGGGCTTCATCACTCTGTTCGGACTGCCGCTCAAGGTACGGGCCATGAAGATGGCAGAGCTCGAAAGCCAGAACAGGAAATAAAATAAAGTGCAGAAAACATAAAGCCGGAGGGACAATACAGAGCCATTCTGTACCGTTCCCTCCGGCTTTTTCATCTTTCACTTCCTCAGGGCTTCCTCATCGTTTCCTGCCGGCTTTCTTCACCCCGGCCCTCTTCTCCTTACCTGGTACACAGACCCTTAACAGAACCTGTACCTGCGGATCACCACCTGGAGATTTCTGCTGCCGTTGTATTCATTGATTTCAGGATAATATACAATGTCAATCATTCTGCGCCCATTTCGTTCTTCCTCGAAGGCCAGGCCGTCTGTAAACAGCATTCCGTCCAGCGCACGCCCTCCCTGTCCCTCCAGAACCATTTTCACTACATTCTTATTTTTCCCGATTACCCGGCAGCTTCTGATTCTCACCCCTTTCTGGGCAAAGAGGGGTTTTTCATTTCCCTGGCCAAAGGGCTCCAGAATTTTAAGCTCCTCCACCAGCTTCTCCTTTATGTAATCAATAGGCATCGGCACGTCGATCCAAACCTTTGCCTTAAAGTCCTCCTCTGTCAGACCGGAATTATCATTCAGGGCTTTCCGGAACGGCTCGATGTTTTCCTCCAGAAGCGAGAGTCCCGCTGCCATCGGGTGCCCTCCGAACTTGAGAAGAAGTTCCTTAACCTCGGACAGCTTTTTAAACATATGGTAGGCCTCTATGGAACGGCCGGAGCCCTTGACAGCCTCCTCTCCTCTGGTCAGCACGATCGCCGGCTTCTGGCAGTATTCCCGGAGTCTTCCCGCAATAATCCCAGCCAGGGATTCGTGGCATTCCGGCAGAAAGACAACCAGAACCTTGTCATCCCTGTACCGGGTATCGGCCAAAAGCTTTGCCTCTGCCGTCCACTGCTCTGTCATGTCTTTCCTCGTATCGTTTAAGTTCTTCAATTCCTGAGCCAGAGCTTCCGCCTCGTCTTCTGTGTCCGCGAGAAGCATGGAGAGGGCCAGCTTTGCCGTCTGAAGTCTGCCTCCGGCATTCAGGCAGGGGCCGATGACGAATCCGATGTGGTAGGCCGTTATTGCCCTCAGATCCAGGTTATTCTTTTCTGCCAGCTTTTTAAGGCCCAGATTCTTCGTTTCTGCCATTCTGCGCAGCCCGTATTTGACAATAATTCTGTTTTCATCCTGGAGCTTCATCACATCTCCCACTGTTGCAATAGCTGCAAATTCCAGCATATTCAGCCATTCTTCCCGTGAGACTCCATATTCTTCATAGAGAGCCTCCACCAGTTTGTATGCCACCAGTGCTCCGCAGATTTCCGGAAATGGATAGCTGCAGGCCCTCTGCTTCGGGTTTACGACAGCGTCAGCCGGCGGAATCACCTCCGTCTCCCCGTCAAGGGGAACCTCGTGGTGGTCGGTCACAATCACCGTCATGCCGAACTCTTTGGCAAGGCTAATCTGCGAAAAGGCCGATATCCCATTGTCACAGGTCAGAATTGTGTCGATCCCATCCTCATGAGCTTCCCTGATAATCGATTCATTGATCCCATATCCGTCCTTAATGCGGTCAGGGATCGCATAATCCGCCTCTGCGCCAAGGCGCCTGAGTGCTGTATACAGGATATAGGTAGAGCAGACACCGTCAATATCGTAGTCTCCCACAATCCGGATCCGTTTCCCCGCTGCCATTTTTTGCTTCAAAATTTCCACAGCCGGTTTCATATCCTTCAAAAGCCACGGCGAGTACAGGCCGTCCAGATTCCCATACAGATACCGCTCAATATTCTCCATACCTTCGATTCCGCGGTTTCTGATCACTCTGGCGGTCACCGGATCAATTCCAAAGTGCTCGGCAATCGCTCCAAAATCAGCCCGTTTCGTCTGAAGCATCCAAATTTCCTCTGCCATCCCTGCTCTCCTCTCTCTGTATCTTTGGCGGCTGTGCCTGTTCCCATCCATTATGGACCCATTCTGAAACCATAAACCGTCTTTCCTGCGGCAGGTTTACTTTCACCCGAGCCGCCTTCCGTTCTCCCTGAGCCACCTTCTTCTCTCCCTGCAGTCAGGAAGGGTTTTCTCCACTAAGTCCCAGAAGCGTCTGGAATGATTCATCTCCTTCCGGTGAGCCAGCTCATGCACCACCACATAGTCAAGAATCTCCGGCGGCGCCAGACAGAGTCTCCAGTTAAAGTTCAGATTTCCCCTGGCGCTGCAGCTTCCCCACCGCGTCTTCTGATCCCTGATGCACACCCGGCCGTAGGAGACGCCCATCTGTTCGGAAAAATACGCCAGGCGCTGTTCCAATACAGGGCGGAGCTGTTTCTTAAAGTGCTCTATCTCCCGCTCTGAGTATACTGGTTTCTGAGCCTCCAGCTGAAGCGCTCTGTCTCTGTTTTCGAGAATCCACTCCTGATTTCTTCCTGCAAATTCCATTGCCCGATCCGCGCTGACCTGTCTGGGGACGCGGATTACCACCTGTCCGTCAGGCTTTACCTGAAGAGCCATGGTGCGCCTGTCTGACCACACTACTAGACAGGGAATTCGGTCTGTCTCCTCCCTACCAGGGGTTCTTCTCGATGTACTGGTAATCTGCAAAAACTGCATACATTCTGTCTTCTTTAAATTCGACCGTCTGCGCAGCACGCTCCATCACACCTTCCATTTCTTTCTCAAACTCAAATACAGGAGAGTCTGTATCCGGCCTCACAAGCTCCACACACACATTTTCCTCCATCGCAAGGAGCTCTGCATAAAGCTCATCCATACTTCCCTCAAACTCCTCCGGGAAACGGAGTTCTCTTTTCAGAAATTCATAAACCTCCGATTCACTCTGCATCTTCTTCATATCTACTCCAACAATCCGCATCTTGCCTATCCTTCCTTCCTGCTCTGAAATTACCTTTATATGAATGGTTTCCCCATTAACAGCTTTCCTGCCTGGCATCCTTCCTGTCAAAATCTTCCTGTAGAGCAAAAAAGGCACCTATCCGAAGATAGATGCCTCTGTCCGTGCGTGAGAAGATTCGAACTCCCGACACCTTGGTCCGTAGCCAAGTGCTCTATCCAGCTGAGCTACACGCACATCTGTTAGTGATTTGTTTCCCTAACAACGAATGTTATTCTACACCAGTTTTTTCAAATTGTCAACAACTATTTGAAATTTTTTTATTCTCTGAGGGATTCACAGAATCCCCGGAAGATGCACTGCCGTTGAGAGCTGGAAACCTCTAAGTCAATCCGATTTTATAGACCGGATATTCCCGCTCAAATCTGTATCCGAGGCGTCTGGCCAGATGCGCGGAGATTTCATTATCCGCATCCCAGCTTGGATAAAGCCCTCTGTCAAGACACTTTAAAATCAGTGCGGCCGCACAGCTGGATGCCAGTCCCCTGTTCCTGTAATCTTTTCTTGTATCGATCTGTATTTCGATCCCTCCGGAATAAACCGTATAAGAAGAAGCTCCTGCCACCAATTCTCCCTTATACCTCACAGCCACTCCCATTCCTCTCTTTTTGTAATCTCTGTATCCTTTAAACTGTCCGCCCCAGTCGCATGCCCATGGCAGTCTGGCTGCCTCCCTGAACGTCCGCTCTCCTATCTCCTCTATAGAAAACCCTTCCTCCAGCCCGGTAGACATTTTTGCCAGATTTTCTGCGGAAAAACTGTCTCTGTCTTTCTCAAAGGCATATCGAATCTGTCTGACCGCCCGGTCGCCGTAAATCCGTTCGATCAGAAGCTCCCATCCCTCATTCTGGGGAACCAGTATCTTGAAGCCTGCTTCATAGACATCTTTCCTGTGAAGAGCTAATTCTTCGTTTGCCTCCCCGCCATAAAAACAGAAATCTGCAATGTCCAGCTTAGCAGAGGCAATGAAAGGGTCCTCTCTGCCGCTCTTTCTCTCCTCTTTTCCGTATTGCAGCACAGCATAGGCCTTTCCCATCTCCCCTTCCAGGCAGGACCATATCATGGTATCCTTCCACCCGTCAAACAGGCTGGCAGCCCGTTTGCGCCCGTTTGCATTTAACTCTGTCACCATTTGACATTCTCCTCAAATTTTGAAATTTTCCTCCAGTGTTTTTAATTGTCAATTCTATTTTTCTTCTGTGCTTTTCTGCTGCCTCCTCACCTAAACCATTCGCCTGCTTCCTCAGGTATACAAAAAAAGCTCCAAATGCATCTCTGCACTTGAAGCTCTCTGTCGTGCCGCAGACCGGAATCGAACCGGTACGAAGTTTAACCCTCGCAGGATTTTAAGT
>JAHZAR010000037.1:0-6035 GCA_019423835.1 Clostridiales bacterium
CATCAAGCCTTTTAAAATCAGCCACGATGCGGCCAATCCTGTGGCCTACCGGGTGCAGGAGGGAAGAAAGTCCGTGGCGGTTGCCACAGATATGGGCAATTATTCCCAGTATACCATTGACCACCTGCAGGGACTGGATGCAATCCTGCTGGAGTCCAACCATGATATAAAAATGCTGGAGGCAGGACCCTATCCCTATTATCTGAAAAAGAGAATTCTGGGAGATTACGGGCACCTGTCCAACGACAATGCGGGGAGACTCTTAAGCTGTATCCTTCACGACAATCTAAAGCATATTTTTCTCGGCCATCTGAGCAAGGAAAATAATTATGAGGAGCTGGCTTACGAAACCGTGAAGCTGGAGATCACGGAGAGCGATACGCCCTACCATTCCAGCGACTTTCCGATCACAGTGGCAAGGCGTGATTCCGTGTCAGAGATTGTCACGGTCTAGCCGGAAGAAAAGGCAGGATAAAAGCCCTACCGTTTTCAGAACAGGGGGAAAGCGGCCCGGAAGATGTACCGGGAGAGTTTAAAAGAAAGTGCCGTAAAGAATCAGAGAAACAAAAAGGAGAACCAACATGAGCAGAATTATTATCAGCGTAGTAGGAAAAAATGATGTGGGAATGGCAGCCAATATCTGCACCTATCTGGCAGAGAGCAACATCAATATTCTGGATATTACCCAGACCATCGTCAAGGAAATCTTCGACATGATGATGATTGTGGACATTGCCAAGTCCCCCAAGTCCTTTGATGAAATCGCAAGAGAGATGGATGAGCTGGGCCAGAGAATCGGGGCCTCCATCCGCTGTCAGAGAGAAGAGATCTTCACCAGCATGCATCGAATTTAGGGAGGGGACAGAAGACTATGAGAAATACAATGATGATTAACATGCTGGAGGTCAATGAAACCAACAACATGATTGACCACGAAAAGCTGGATGTCCGCACGATCACCATGGGAATCAGCCTTCTGGACTGCTGCGGAAGCACCGTGGAGGAGATCAATGAAAAAATCTACAAAAAGATTACTTCCTATGCCAGAGACCTCGTTTCCACAGGAGATGCGATTGGAAGAGAATTTGGCGTTCCCATTGTCAACAAGCGAATCTCAGTGACTCCGATTTCTCTGGTGGGAGCAGGTACCTGCAGAACTACAGAGGATTTTGTGAGTATTGCAAAGACCCTGGACCGGGCTGCCAGGGAGGTGGGTGTCAACTTTATCGGAGGTTACTCTGCCCTGGTATCCAAGGGCATGACGCCGGCGGAGGAGCTTCTGATCCGCTCGATCCCACGGGCCCTCGCAGTTACAGAGCGGGTATGCAGCTCAGTGAATGTAGGATCCACGAAATGCGGGCTGAATATGGATGCGGTCCGCCTGATGGGCCAGGTGGTACTGGAAACGGCAAAGGCCACAGCAGACCGGGACTCCTTAGGCTGCGCGAAGCTGGTGGTATTCTGCAATGCGCCGGATGACAATCCGTTTATGGCGGGGGCCTTCCACGGAGTCACAGAGGCGGATGCCGTCATCAATGTGGGAGTCAGCGGACCGGGGGTTGTGAAGACGGCCCTGGAAAAGGTGAGAGGAGAAAATTTTGAGGTTCTGTGTGAGACCATCAAAAAGACAGCCTTCAAGATCACCCGGGTCGGCCAGCTGGTGGCCCAGGAGGCGGCAAAGCGCCTTGGTGTGCCGTTCGGCATCATTGATCTGTCCCTGGCTCCGACACCGGCGGTAGGCGACAGCGTGGCCGAGATCCTTGAGGAGATCGGCCTGGAGCGGGTAGGAGCGCCGGGAACGACAGCGGCTCTGGCCATGTTAAATGATCAGGTGAAGAAGGGCGGAATCATGGCCTCCTCCTACGTGGGAGGTTTAAGCGGAGCCTTCATTCCGGTCAGCGAGGATCAGGGAATGATCGATGCAGTCACCTTAGGAGCTCTGACGATTGAGAAGCTGGAGGCGATGACCTGCGTCTGCTCCGTGGGCCTGGATATGATTGCAGTTCCGGGAGATACCTCGGCATCTACCATAGCCGGCATTATTGCAGATGAGGCTGCGATTGGAATGATTAATCAGAAGACCACGGCTGTCCGCCTGATTCCCGTAATCGGGAAAAGCGTGGGAGACACGGTAGAATTTGGAGGCCTGTTAGGCTATGCGCCGGTTATGCCGGTCAACCGTTTCAAATGTGACGACTTTGTGGGGAGGACAGGAAGGATCCCGGCTCCTGTTCACAGTTTTAAAAACTAGGAGGGAGAAAACGGCAGCTTTTGCAGGAGGAAAGGAGAGCAGCGCTGCTGCTGTCTGTACCGCCTGCCTGCAGAGAAACGGAGACAAAAATGGAAAATGAAAACAAGCTGGACGAGGCCCTTTTGTTTTTCCTCAATGAAAGTCTGGAACGGATCATACTCAGCAATCCCAGGACGAAGGACGGGTTTTTAAAGCTCGTTCTCCGTCCTCTGCTTTTGCAGGGGGAGCTGAAGTTTCAGGCGGAGGAATTTACCGAAAAACAGGCCTTTCACAAAAATATGGGCGCAGGAGAGGCGGCCGTATATGTAAAAGAGCAGCTCTTGTCTCTTTACAGAAACGGGGAGATCCAGTCAAGACTGGGCACGGGAACCGTACTGGTGAGCAAGAAGGGGACAGTGACTGTAAAGATAAAGAAAAACGGAAAGGAGAAGGCAGCGGGACAGAAAAAAACGGCCAGAATCTGCGCAGAGGGACTGAGCCCGGAGGACATCAGCCGTCTGTCCCTCCACAACCGAAAAAAGAACTATGTGCTCCCGGAGGGAACCCCGGTTCCCTTCCTTGTGGATCTGGGTGTTATGACAAAAGAGGGAGCGGTGGTAAAGGCCAGGTACGATAAATTCCGCCAGATCAACCGCTTCCTGGAATTTGTGGAGGATATTCTGCCGGGACTCGATCCCTCCAGGGAAACGAGAATCATCGATTTCGGCTGCGGCAAATCCTATCTCACCTTTGCCATGTACTATTATCTGAAGGAGATAAAAGGGTATCCGGTGCGCATTGTGGGCCTGGATCTGAAGAAGGATGTAATTGCCCTCTGCAGCCGCCTGGCGCAGAAATTCGGATTTGAGAATCTCACCTTCGAGCACGGCAATATCGCAGACTATGAGGGAACAGACCAGGTGGACATGGTTGTGACCCTTCACGCCTGCGATACAGCCACTGACTATGCCCTGGCCAAAGCTGTCCGTTGGGGGGCCAGGGTCATTCTCTCAGTGCCCTGCTGCCAGCATGAGCTGAATAAGCAGGTGAAAAATGATTTTCTGGCTCCTGTGCTCCAGTACGGGCTGCTTAGGGAGAGAATGTCGGCCCTCCTCACCGACGGCATCCGGGCGGGACTTTTAGAGGAGGCCGGATACCGGACGCAGATTTTAGAGTTCATCGATATGGAACACACGCCGAAGAATATTATGATCCGGGCGGTGCGCCAGGGAAAAAAGAAAAAGCAGAAGGGACTTGAGGAGTTGATTCAGGGACTCCACGCAGAGCCAACGCTGCAGAGGCTTCTGAGAGAGGACGGGGCTATATAGGTAGACTCTTGAAAATGCCTGCTCCTCTCAGCTGACTACTGTCACAGGCTGGGTATATTCATTCTGAAAGACCGCTGTCTTGCCGCCTGCACGGCCGCACGCGGCTTTTTCAAGACGCACGGACTGATAGAGATGGGAGGACTGGATCTCAAGAGCCAGCATGGACGCGGCTCTGGGCTCCAGTTTTCTTTCTGCCCCGGCCAGCTTTGTGATCACGGGAATGGAAGAATTTGCCTTGATTTTTTTCAGGACAGGGGCTGCGCTTTTTCTGAAGCCCAGGATTCTGGCGTAGGGGGCGTAGCCTGCGGCCTTTAATTCCTCTGTGTCATCTGCCCGCACACCCAGGACAAGGTGGAGGAGAGCCCGGCTGATGCCGGTATAGGTAAACTGGCGGCTTTTCAGCTCCTTAATTCTCCCGTCAAACGAAGCCGGAGAGGGGGACAGCTTCCTGATTCGGGATGCCAGTTCCGGCTTCAGCTCTGCATACTGCTCCGGCTGTTTTTCCGTCAGAAGGCGGTAATTTAAAATAGAGGAAAAGTCGTTCAGAAAGACCGGCACATCTTCTTTAATGGATTCCATAGTGCAGGGAGGGACCAGGCTGGCAAGGTGCGGAGCCGGAACCTGGTCTTCCAGGGCGTTTCGCACGGCCAGAGCGGAGCCCAGTGTTCCGGAAATGGAACTGTCGTGATAGCCGTTTCCCTCTCTTCTGATGGTAAGGCAGGACAGGGGGCTGTTCTGCCGCAGCACAGCCTGGCAGTACTCGATTCCCAGGATGTTGTTGGGAGTGGACAGGAGGCGGCTGTCAGGAAGAAAGGAGGAGAGAGCTGCGGCTCTGGCCTCCGGATAGGTCTTTCCCTGGCGGAGGGCCTGACCGAGAGCCTTTTTGAAATCTGCCGGCTCCTGCACCAGAAGATGGGCGGCCTGAAAAAGCGGTCCGATCTTACCGCATTCACTCCCGAAGCAGATGGAATCCACGGCGCCCAGAGCGGTGAAAAGGGCAATCGAATAGGAGGCAAATTCCCTCGCCGATGAGGTGGAAAAGGTGACAGGCATCTCCGCAACCACATCGGCGCCGCACAGCAGAGCAGCTCTGGCGCGGCTGTATTTGTCAAAAACAGCGGGGGCCCCTCTCTGAACAAAACTGCCGCTCATGAGAACCATGAGAAAATCTGCGCCGGACACCTCTTTTGCGCGCCTGATGTGAAAAAGGTGACCGTTGTGAAAGGGATTATATTCTGTAATAAGTCCTGTTACATGCATGTGAATTCTGCCTTTCTGTGTAAATCGGCAGCCGCCATCCAGGCCGGTTCAATGAGAAAACCATGTTTCTGCACTCCCGGCCGCTGCGGGCAGGAGGAACAGAGCATGCCTGAAAAAGGAATGTCCGGCGATGGATGATATACTACCTGTAGTATGCTTCCCGGTATCATGGTACATTATATATAGGAAAGGGAGATTCGTAAAGAGTTAAAAAAGAAACAAACCTGTTAAAAAAATAATTAATAAAAAATCGACATTTATCTCTTGTATACAATAAACACCTGTTATATAATGTAAAACAGAAAATACATTTATCTTTATGAAAGGGGTTTTAGAACCATGGCATTTATTGATTTAATGAAAGCAAAGGCAAAACAGGATAAACAGACGATTGTTTTACCTGAGAGCAAAGATAAAAGAACTCTGATTGCCGCTGCAAAGGTGCTTGAGGAGGGTACTGCAGACCTTATCATGGTTGGCAAGGAAGAGAAGATCATGGATGGTGCCGGATGGCTGGAAGTTGATTTAACCGGATTAAAGGTAGTTGATCCTGATACAGATCCAAAGTTTGACCACTATGCAGAAACTCTTTTTGAGCTGAGAAAGCACAAAGGAATGACAAAGGAGAAGGCTGAGGAGATTTTAAGAACAGACTACATCACATACGGCGTTATGATGGTGAAGGAAAAGGATGCCGACGGTCTGGTTGCAGGTGCATGCCACGCGACAGCGGATACCTTAAGACCTGCCCTGCAGATCTTAAAGACAGCTCCTGGCACAGAGCTTGTATCCGGCTTCTTTATCATGGATGTTCCGAACTGCGAGTACGGAGCAAACGGAACCTGCTTGGTTGCTGACTGCGGACTGAATCAGGATCCGAACTCCGAGGAGCTGGCAGCCATTGCCGACTCCAGTGCGAAGAGTTTCCGCGCCCTGGTTGGCGAGAAGCCGGTTATTGCCATGCTGTCCCACTCCACAAAGGGAAGTGCAAAGCATGCCCTTGTTGACAAGGTAGTGAAGGCAGTTGAGATTGCCCATGAGAAGTACCCGCAGCTTGATCTGGACGGAGAGCTTCAGTTAGACGCCGCTCTGGTACCGGAGGTTGCAAAGTCCAAGGCAAAGGGAAGCACCGTTGCAGGTCATGCAAACGTTCTGATTTTCCCGAATCTGGACTGCGGAAACATTGGCTACAAGCTGGTTCAGAGACTGGCCAAGGC
>JAHZAR010000037.1:6045-8902 GCA_019423835.1 Clostridiales bacterium
TACGGCCCGATGCTTCAGGGTATCTCAAGACCGGTCAACGACTTATCCCGCGGCTGTTCTGCAGAGGATATCGTCGGAGTAGTGGCTCTGACTGCTGTACAGGCTCAGATGTCATAATCCTGCAAGCGGGCTATATACAGAAACCATGAAATAAAAGTTGCACATGCAACGGCTAACTATAATTTATAGAGGATAGCCCCGAATCGGCCTGTGCGTAGATGGAGAGCAGGTGTACAGCCGGGTGGCGGGGCGTCCTGATGGGAAAGGGATTATAAAAGATGAATATTTTAGTTATCAACTGCGGAAGCTCTTCCTTAAAGTATCAGTTAATCAATGCAGCCACAGAGGATGTCCTTGCAAAGGGACTCTGTGAGAGAATCGGAATTGACGGAATCATCACATATCAGCCTGCCGGCGGTGAGAAGGAGAAGACGGAGAAGGCTATGCCAACCCACACAGAGGCAATCAAATATGTGATCGAGGCACTGACCAATGAGAAAACAGGTGTGATTAAGACTCTGGATGAGGTTGGCGCTGTTGGACACAGAATTGTGCACGGCGGCGAGAAGTTCACAAAATCTACGATTTTAAATGAGGAGACGATCAAGGGCATCGAGGAGTGCAGTGACTTGGCGCCTCTTCACAATCCGGCAAACCTGATTGGTGTGCGCGCATGCCAGGAGCTGATGCCGAATGTACCGATGGTAGGCGTATTCGATACAGCTTTCCACCAGACGATGCCAAAGACCGCTTACCTGTACGGCCTTCCATATGAGTACTATGAGAAGTATAAGGTAAGAAGATACGGCTTCCATGGAACAAGCCACAGCTTTGTATCCAAGAGAACAGCAGAGCTGATCGGAAAGCCATACGATGACTGCAAGATCATTGTCTGCCACTTAGGAAACGGCGCAAGCCTTTCTGCCGTAAAGAACGGAAAATCTGTGGATACCAGCATGGGTCTTACTCCTCTCGAGGGACTTGTAATGGGTACACGTTCCGGAGACATTGACCCGGCTATCATCGAGTTCGTTGCCAAGAAGGAGAATAAGACGCTCGATGAGATGATGAATGTATTAAACAAGAAGTCCGGTCTGCTGGGCATCTCCTGCTTATCCAGTGATTCCCGTGACCTGGAGGAGGCAGCCGAGAAGGGCGACGAGAAGGCACAGGCAGCTCTCGATATCTTTGATTACCGGGTGCTCAAGTACATCGGAGCCTATGCAGCTGCAATGAACGGTGTGGACGCCATCGCTTTCACAGCCGGAATCGGTGAGAACAATGCAGTTTCCAGAAGCGCAATCTGCAAGAGCCTTACCTACCTGGGAGTAGAGATTGATGAGGAGCTCAATAACTGCAGAGGCGTTGAGAGAGAAATTTCCACGCCAAATTCCAAGGTAAGAGTATTTGTTGTTCCGACCAACGAGGAGCTGGCTATCGCCAGAGAGACGATGGCCCTCGTAAAATAAACGGCACAGACAGAGCGGAACATAGAGAAATCTGTACAGCATGAGCAGCCTTTACAGGATGCTCATGCTGTGCTGTGTATGGAAAAGTCTGTTGAGAGAAGCAGCAGTCCAGGGGATAAGCGAGAGGATGCGGCAGGGAAGAGCGATTCCTGCTCTGATCAGAATCTGTTTTCTCCTGCAGTTTGTGGATAAAAAATGGAATAATATACAAAATAACCATTGACAAAAAACAGACGACTATGTATAATAGCATAGTGCGTATTAGGAGATTAATATGCTGATTAATTTATCTGAACTTTTTACCTGCGAAGGCAAGAAAAAGGTTTATAACGCTGAGATAGGACTGACGGAGGTCAGCATGGGCAAAGAGACGTACAGAATTGTGTCAAAAAGCCCATTCGAGCTGACTGTTACAAACACAGGGGCCAGAAAGTATTCTCTGGAGGGCAGCACAGAAGTGACAGTAGAGATTCCCTGTTCCAGATGTCTTGAACCGGTGGCCTATGTCTGTGAGCTCACGCTTGACAGGGAACTGGAGACGGATAAACCGGAGGCCGGGCAGGCAGAAGATTTGGATGAACAACCTTATTTAAACGGTTATAATCTGGATGTAGACCAGTTAGTTCTCAGCGAGATCCTGATTGGTTTGCCTATGAAAGTCCTTTGCAGAGAAGATTGTAAGGGGATTTGCAATAGATGTGGAACGAATCTCAACTATGGGACTTGTACCTGTGACAGAACGTCGCTCGATCCACGGATGGCAGTTATCCAGGATATCTACAAACAATTTAAGGAGGTGTAAACCATGTCTATCTGTCCAAAGAATAAATCTTCCAAAGCAAGAAGAGACAGCCGCAGAGCTAACTGGAAGATGAGTGCTCCAAACTTAGTAAAGTGCAGCAAGTGCGGTGCTTTAATGATGCCTCACAGAGTTTGCAAGGCTTGCGGTTCTTACAACAAGAAAGAGATCATCAAGGTTGAGGACTAATTAAAAACGTTATTAAAATCAAGGGGTTTCACTTGTGGGTGCCCCTTGATTTTTTAATGCCACAGGAAGGGCTGTTTTCTATAAAAGATAAACTTTTCTGAGAATTACTCTGCCTTGACTGCACCGGAAGAATGCAGGATATGCAGAGGCAGAACCTCTGCCAAAGCCGGGGAAAACCGGCTTTTTTTTAGAATATGGAGGGATTCTGAATTTTTACCTTTTATTTTTGAGGTAATAATGATAGAATACGATCGATAGAGGTCGTATTCTATCTTTTTTTGCGCGGGATGAGAGAGACCGGCAGACGGTCTGTTTTTTCCGGCTAAAACAGAAAAGAAAGGAGAAGTCGTATGAAAACAGAGGTAAGGCTTACTACACTCAGCAAGACATCTGGATGAGC
>JAHZAR010000037.1:8912-17613 GCA_019423835.1 Clostridiales bacterium
GGGCAAAAAGGAGCGTGCCATGAAAGGAGGTGAGGACAGATGTACAAGGAGATCCATCTGACACAGATGACGAAGACATCTGGATGAGCGGCAAAGATAGGTCCTGAGACCCTTGCCCAGGTTCTGGGCAAGCTGCCAAAATTTCATGATGATAACCTGCTGGTTGGAATTGAGACATCCGATGATGCGGCTATTTATAAGATAACGGATGAGATTGCAATGATACAGACCGTGGACTTTTTTACTCCTATCGTGGACGATCCCTACATGTTTGGTCAGATTGCAGCGGCTAATTCCCTGAGCGATGTATGGGCTATGGGGGGAGAGCCTGCGGTAGCGCTGAATATTGTGGGATTTCCCAACTGTCTGGATCCGGCGATTCTTGGAGAAATCCTGGCGGGAGGCGCGGACAAGGTGAAGGAGGCCGGGGCTGTCCTGGTGGGAGGCCATTCTGTGCAGGATGATGAGCCAAAATATGGCCTGTGTGTGTCCGGATTTGTACACCCGGAAAAAATTTTCAAAAATTACGGCTGCAGGCCGGGAGACGTGCTGGTGCTGACCAAACAGATCGGAAGCGGTATTATCAATACCGCGATCAAGGCAGATATTGCCTCTGCCTCAGCGGTCAGAGAGGCACAGACCGTGATGGCTTCCCTGAATCAGAAGGCCAAGAGGGCGGCAGAAGGCTGCCGGATCTCGGCATGTACAGATATTACCGGGTTTGGCCTGCTGGGACACTGTGTGGAGATGGCCTCTGCCAGTGAGGTGACATTTGTGCTGAATGTGCGGGATATCGCCTACATTGAGGATGCCATTGACTATGCAAAAATGGGGCTGGTTCCTGCCGGGACGTACAAAAACAGGGGATATTCTGTCGATCAGGTAGATTCCGGCTCTGTGGAGGAGTTTTATCTGGATCTGCTGTACGACCCTCAGACGTCCGGCGGGCTCCTGCTCAGCGTGGCCAGAGAGGATCTGGGAAGGCTCCTTCATAATCTGGAGAAAGCGGGAATGGATACAGCAGTTTCTGTCATAGGAACAGTCGAGCCAAAGAGCGATAAACTGATCCGGTTGTCTTTATAGTATCTTGGGAGAAAAACGCAGTGATCCAGCCGTGCGGCAGATGTGAAGCAGACAAGCCACGGAGAGAAGGCTTTGTCCTGTGAAGTATCTGAAAACGGCGGCTGAATGCTGCAGAAGTCCGTATTGTTATGGGATGGCTGGCAGGGGAGAAAGCGAAAGGATACATACGGATGAATTTAAAACAGTTGGAAGCGTTTGTAGAGGTTGCACAGTCCGGCAGTTTTTCAAAGGCAGCTAAGCGGCTGTACCTTACTCAGCCGACGGTCAGCGCCCATGTTCTGTCACTGGAAAAGGAGCTGGATGTGCGGCTGTTTGTGAGAAATACAAAGGAAGTGGGCCTGACAGAAGAGGGGGAGAGATTGTTTTTCCATGCAAAGCAGATGGTGGAGCTGGAGAAAAGAATAGAAGAGGAATTTGGCCAGGGGAGAGGAGAGGAAAAGCAGTGTGTCACTATTGCAGCCTCCACGGTCCCGGCACAGTATCTTCTGCCTCCCCTTTTGGCCAGGTTTAACATGAAATATCCTGGAGAGCAGCTGAGGATTACAGAGATGGACAGCAGCCAGGTAGTGGAGCAGATTGCGGAGCGCAGAGCTGATATCGGGTTTACGGGAACGGTGCTGGAGAAGAAACATTGCAAGTACCTTCCCTTTTACAGAGATGAGATGGTGATTATCACGCCCAACACAGAAAAATACAGAAACATTAAGAATACTTCAAAGGATATTTTCTGGATAAAAACGGAGTGCATGATTCTGAGAGAGGAGGGCTCCGGGACCAGAAAAGAGGCGGAAAAACAGTTTCGCTCCCTGGGAATTATGCCGGAAGAGCTGAATGTTGTGGCCAGTATAGGTAACCAGGAAACCATCAAAAAATCCGTCATGCAGGGATTGGGGATTTCTGTTATTTCAAGTCTGGCCGTGAGGGATGAAACGGAAAGCGGAAAAATTTTAACCTTTTCGATTCCAAGTGAGAGGGCCGGACGCGACATCAATGTAGTTTACAACAGGAACTACCAGCTCTCTCGTTCTGCAAAGAGATTTTTAAAGACAGTAAAAGAGTTTTACAAAGTAAAAGGGGAAAAATAGGAGACAGAGGGGACCATCGATCCTGAGACAAGCAGGACAGATGGGGAAAGGCCAACAGTAGGGCAGCAGGAAATCTTACTTAAATAAGTTCATAAAGAAAGCAGAGACTCTGCAGAAGGAGAACGAGTTTTTCCGGATTGCAGAGCCTCTGTTTTTTGTGGGATTTGACCGGGAAAAAAACCGCAGTTCTCTCATCTGGCTTCAGTATTCTGGTGCTCCTTTAATTATAGACAAAAACAATAGCAGAAAAATCCCTATAGGAGTTATGAATTTGCTTTTGCCTGGAATCCGAAATATAGTTATATAGTAGTGCAGCGGAAAACAGCAGGCAGTTCAGAACAGAAACAAGAATAACTGAAAGATAGAAGCACAATGTGCCAAGCAGGCGACAAAAGCGGCGGAACCACGAAAACTGGGATCGGAATCCAGTCCGATGCATTGAGCAGGCTGTACAGAAAAAGCAGAGGGTTGAACGCAATGAAAAGAAAAAAGATACTGATTTTTTCCGTCTTCATAGGGGCAGCTTTGATTGTGGGAAAGCTGTCAGGCGGGACAGAGCTGATCCGGAGCGGAAAGGCGGCCTTAATTCTTGAGAAAACGGTGGGGGAGAATCTGGCTCTGGCGGCAGGGCTCTATCTCCTGTTTACCGTTTTCGGCAGTTTGTTTCTAGCTCTTCCGGGCGTCACCTTTGCGGTTCTGGCAGGATTTCTGTTCGGCCCGGTTCTGGGGACTGTGCTCTGTGTGTCAGCGGCTACGGCGGGCGCCTGTGCTGCCTTTCTGGCGGGACGTTTTTTCCTGAGGGAGAGTATCCGGCCTCTGGCTGTGCAGAACCGCTATCTGAAAACATGGGTGTTTGACGAAAATAGACGAAACCAGATGTTTATCCTGATGATTACACGGCTGATCCCGGTTTTTCCCTACAACCTTCAGAATTTTGCCTATGGTGTCACAGACATGAGTTTTGTGTCTTATGCCATCGGTTCCTTCCTTTTTATGCTTCCCGGAACGGCAATGTACACAGTGGGGGCAGCCGGACTGGCGGACGGACAAAACAGGGGCCTCTGCCTGATGATAGCGGCGGGACTGGCCGCTTTCGCAGCGGCAGCAGGGATTTATCTGAAAAAACGATACATGGATGGAGAGAATCGGGAAAAGACAGCAGAACAGGACAGGAGATACGGCCGATGAAGGAGAGGGGAGAAAAAAAAGGTGCGGATGCCTGTATCCACTGCCACGTGTGCAGGGACAGGTGTGAGTTTTTAAAAAAATATCAGATTGATATTGGAGATACAGAAAGGCTGAGAGCGCTTGCCTACCGCTGTTTTCTGTGTGGAACATGCTCGGAGCTGTGTCCGCTGGGGATTGACGGGAGACAGATTGTCCTGGACATGCGCAGGGAACAGGTAGAGCGGCAGGGGGGAAGGCTGAGAGAAAAGGGCACCGGGCTTCTGCTGCTTGAAAAAAAGAGATATCTTTACAAAAACTACAGGAATCAGACGGAGGGGACAGTGCTGTTCCCCGGATGCAATTTCCCATCCTTCTACCCTCAGACGACTAAATACCTGGCCGGGCTTCTCAGGAGGAAGGCCGGGATAGGAATCGTGTTTGACTGCTGCGGAAAGCCTCTGGCAGAGCTGGGGCTGATGGCAGAGGAGGAGCGGATTATACGGGAGCTGGACGCCAGGTTCCGGGACAGTGGGATTCGGGAAATTATCGCTCTCTGCCCCAATTGTTTTCACTTTTTAAAAGACCGTCTCCAGGTGAAGGTGACAGGGATCTATGAAAAGCTGGGGGAACTTGGCCTTGGGAAGCAGATAGAGGAAGAACTGTCTGTGTTTCTGCCTTGTCCGGACAGAGCCGGCAGGGAGCTTCTGGGGCAGATTTCCTGTTTCCTGGACAATCCTCCGGTTCTTTGCGGGCAGGGACAGTGCTGCGGCCTGGGAGGCGGTGCATCCTCCCGCGAAAGGGAACTTTCGGACCGGATGGCAGGGGAACTGAGAGGGGAAAAACACCTGGCTGTCTACTGCGCCTCCTGTGCAGGAAACCTGATCCGGAAGGGGTGCGGGGATACAGAACATATTTTGGTAAAAATACTCGGAACCGGGGAGAAGGCAGATACGGCCCATTCCCTGGCGAACCGGATAAAATTCAAGTATTGGAAAGAGGACGTGTGATGAGACAGAAACACAACTGGATAAAACGAATTTTGCTGCTGGCCGTGATTGCGGCTGCTGTTGGAGCCTGGGCTCTGATTCCCTCTGTGAACCAGGGGGTGAATGAGGTGCTTCGCATGTTTGCCAGCGGAGACTTTACCGTGGTCAGAGAGTTTGTGGCATCCTATGGAGGATATGCGGCGCTTATATCCTTTCTGCTGATGATCTTTCAGTCTGTGGCAGCACCGCTTCCGGCCTTTCTGCTGACTTTTGCCAATGCCAGTCTCTTTGGATGGTGGCAGGGAGCCATTCTCTCCTGGACGAGCGCTATGGCGGGAGCAGCCGTCTGCTTTGCCATTGCGAGGGTGCTGGGCAGAGATGCGGCTGAAAGGCTGACAAGCCGGTCGGGCCTCAGGCAGATTGACACCTTTTTTGAGAGATATGGCAAGAATACAGTTCTCATTTGCCGCCTCCTGCCCTTTATGTCCTTTGACATTGTGAGCTATGCAGCGGGACTTACATCCATGTCCTTTGGAGCCTTTTTCATTGCCACCGGAATCGGGCAGCTTCCGGCGACTCTCGTTTACTCCTATGTGGGGGGAATGCTGACCGGAGGAGCAAAGCTTCTGGTTACAGGACTGCTCATTCTGTTTGCCCTGTCAGCTCTGATTGTGCTGGCCCGCAATATCTATATGGACAGGCAGAAAAGGGAACGGGTATGAGACAGGCGGTTATTATTTTTACAAGAATTCCCGTGCGGGGAAAGACGAAGACCCGGATGATGCCTCATCTGACACCGGATCAGTGCGCCATGCTCCATTCCTGCTTTCTCAGAGATATAGTCAGGGTGTGTGAGTCCGGGGACGCTGAAATCTTTGTGAGCTATGCGCCGGAGGATGGAGAGGTCTTGCGGCTTCAGAAACTGTTGGGAAAGAAGAAGGAGTATCTTGCACAGCGGGGGAATACGCTGGGAGAGCGGATGCTTCACGCCTTTGAGGATGTGTTTGACAGAGGCGTACAGGCAGCTGTCCTGATTGGCACAGATGTGCCGGAGATCGGGGAGAGCTGCCTCAGGAAGGCATTCTGGATCCTTCAGGAAAGAGAGCTGGTATTTGGAAGAACGGCCGACGGCGGGTATTACCTGGTGGGGATGAAAAAAACGCACAGAGAGGCTTTCGCACTGGGAGCATACGGCCACGGCAGAGTTCTGGAGGAGACCCTTCATGATCTGAAGGGCGCAGGGCTCAGCGTGGGATTTACAGAAACGCTCCACGACATGGACACTCCCGATGACCTGAGAGGCTTCAGAGAGAGGATGCGCAGGGAGGAAAGGCTGAAAAACAGTGTGACAGGGCGCTACCTTGCGAAAATCAGCAAAATTTCTGTCATTGTTCCTGTCTACAATGAGAGAAAGACTATAGAGAGACTGCAGAGGGAGCTGTGGCCATACCGGGACAGATGTGACATCCTCTTTGTAGATGGGGGGAGTACAGATGGAACGGTGGAGATGATCTGGCCGGAGTTTCCTGTGCTTCGTTCCCCAAAGGGAAGAGCTGTCCAGATGAATGAGGGAGCGAAAAAGAGCAGCGGAGATATTCTGTTTTTCCTTCACTGTGACAGTGAGCTTCCGGAAAAGCCTTTGGAGGAAATACGGCGGGTGATGCGGGATTACCAGGCAGGCTGTTTCGGCATTGCCTTTCATTCCAGGAACTTCTTCATGTTCACCTGCCGCGTGATCTCCAATCATCGGGTCAGGGACAGAAAGGTGATGTTCGGGGATCAGGGAATTTTCGTGGACAGAAACCTGTTTTTTGAGGTGGGAATGTTCCCGGAGATTCCGATCATGGAAGACTACCAGTTTTCACTGACGCTCAAGGAAAAGGGAATCCGCCTGGGAATGACAGGAAAACGAATTTATACCTCTGACAGGAGATTTCCCGAAGGAACGATTCCGAAGCTGCGGGTGATGTGGAGGATGAACCGTCTGCGGAAAATGTACCGGGAACAGGTGCCCATAGAAGAAATAGCCAGGCTGTACCTGGATGTGAGGTAAGAGGAAAAGCCTGGAAGCAGGGAAAAACAGCTGAAAACTGGAGAAACAGCAGAAAGAAACAGATGATGCAGAGATTAGAAGAAATGACAGTGAGAGAGATGAGAGAGGATAAAGGCAGAGAAACGGGGAGGAAGGGGCAGTACAGACTGCCGGACAGGGAACCTCTGTGGCCGCCGGAGGAGCCGCTGGCTCCCCGGCTCTCTGCCTATGTGAAACGGGACAGCTACCGGAAAGCCCTGGGACTTCCGGAGGAGGTGTCAGAACGGTACAGGCCTCTGGCTCAGGGAGAGTACAATAAAAACTACTGGTTCATTCATCCGGCTACAGGGAAACGACTGGTATTCCGCATAAACTTTGGAAGTCAGATGCACCTGAAGCACCAGATAGAATATGAAGCTCATGCCCTTCAGCTGCTGCGCTCCTCCGGGCGTACGCCTATGCCTCTCTATACAGACGGAAGCCGGAGCGCTCTCCCCAACGGGGTGATGGTGATGGAGTATCTTCCAGGCAAAGCGCTGGATTACAGAAGGCATCTGTCACAGGCTGCCGAATGTCTGGCAGATATTCACAGCACAGCTGTCCCGGAAAATCATGGGCTGATTGCCCCGGGACAGCCTCTCCGGGCGATTCTTAATGAATGCGAGGAGATGGCCCGAACTTTTATGGAATCCCCGCTGGCAGCAGAGGACAAAAAAAAGAAACTCAGAAGGCTGCTGGACTTGGGCTGGAGGAGCGCAGACGTTTTAGGAGAGCCGCCGTTCCGGTGCTGTATTAATACAGAGCTGAATTCAACCAATTTTCTGGTGGGAGGAAAGGGCGAAAAAACGTATCTGATCGACTGGGAAAAGCCTCTGTATGGAGAACCGGCCCAGGATCTGGGACATTTTCTGGCGCCTACCACCACCTTCTGGAAGACAGATGTAATCCTGGAAGAGCGGGAGACAGAGGAGTTTATAGCTGAATATATCCGACAGGTAAACGGGCGGTTCGACACGGCGGGAATTGGGGAGAGGACAAGGGTGTACATTCCTGTGACCTGTCTTCGCGGCATTACCTGGTGCGCGATGGCCTGGGTACAGTACAGACAGCCGGGAAAGGCCATTGTAAATGAAACTACGGCAAAAAAGCTGGAGGCATATCTGAACGATGCCTTTCTGGAACGGATTGAGCGGCTGGTGTGGGCAGCGAGGTAAGAACATGGAGATAAAAAGAACAGAACAGAGAGAAGGAAGCTGCTTCATGCGGCCGGTTGTGTTTGCTGCGGCTGCGGCCGTGATTTCAGCAGTTACAGCTGTTTTGCCAATGGTAGCATCCGTAGGAAAGCTGATCTATGCCAACAATGTTCCTGTGATTTTAATGAGTATGGGACTTGGGCCAGTGGGAGGGGCATGCTATGCAGCAGCGGCCAGCGCTGTGCTCAACAACATCGGCATGGGAAGCGGGGTGATTCCCTATGTGCTTTTATTTCAGATAGTGGAAGCTGCGGCAGTCGGCCTGATATGGCATGGGAAGAAATTTCATATTGTCCGGTATCTGCTGACCGTTCTGGGAGGAAGCTTCCTGCTGAAGCCCCTTTCCTTTCTGCTTTACTATGGATTTAACAGGCAGTTTCTGGCAGGGCTCAGTTTCAGCGAATATATGGCGGGAAGCTATGAGAATTATCTGAGGACAGGCTGGACAGACACCCTGCTTTTATACGCGACGGGAATTTTAACAGGATACCTGTTAAAATTGCTCATAGATTACTTGTTTGAAATGAGAAACAAAAAGAAAAAGGAAAGGAGTCAGGAACGATGAGAAAGTGGAGAGTATTGATGGCAGCAGCAGCCTCGGCGCTTGTCACGGCAGCATGTTCTGCCCCGGCGCCGGATTCCCAGACGCAGGCGCAGGAGACGAAAGAGGCCCGGGAGGAAACACAGAGTGCGTCCTCCGGAGAAGAAAAGCGCCAGGCAGAGACAGGAACCGTGTCAGTCGGGGAGCTGGCAGGCACGGAGGCTCAGATTATTGACATCCGCTCAGAGGAACAGTATATCGGCTGGGCGACAGAAGAAGGACCTGGAGGACATATCAGGGGGGCGGTGGACTTCCCTGAATCATGGCTTTCCATTGATCTGGAGAAGGATTCCGCTATAGGGACAACCATGGACAGGGAGCTGGAGAGGCGCGGACTGGATCCGGCAAAGGAGACTGTCCTGTACAGCAATTCCACTGTATCAGAGGAGACCGCCCAAAAATACAGGGAAATCGGTTTCGAGAATCTGTCCGTTCTGGAGGGCGGATATGAGGCCTATGTGGAGGCCGGAGGCGAAACAGAGAGTCTGGAGCAC
>JAHZAR010000037.1:17623-20158 GCA_019423835.1 Clostridiales bacterium
GGATATCCTCAGTGGGTGCAGGATCTGGCAGGCGGAAAAACGCCGGAGAGCTTTGACGGAGGAGAATTCCAGATCGTAGAGGTATCACTTGCCAGTGAAGAGGGAGAGTACGACAAGGGACATATCCCGGGGGCAATTAACGTGAATGCAGATGAAATTAATCATATTCCCGGGCCCCGGGCGCTTGCCGATTACGAGGTAATTCCCATGGAGGAGCAGCTCAAGTTCTGGAACCGTCCCTCTGACGAGGACCTTCAGGATATTCTCGAAGGGCTGGGAATCACAAAGGATACGACGGTTGTGCTCTATGGAACAACAGCGGCAACGACAGCGGCTGCAAGGGCCGGACTGCTTATGAAGTATGCAGGAGTGGAGGATGTGCGCCTGTTAAACGGAGGAAAAACGCTCTGGGCGCTGGAAGGACGGGCCTGGGATACTGAGTCCCATCAGCCGGAGCAGGCAGAGTTTGGCACACAGGTTCCGGTTAATCCGGATATTATCTTCGACTATGAGGAGGAGCTTCAGGCGGTGAATGATGAAAATGCAGTGATTGCTTCCATCAGGAGCTGGGAAGAATATCTGGGAAATATCAGCGGCTACACCTACATCGGAGAGGCAGGCGACATCGCAGGTTCCAGGTTCGGCTATGCTGGTTCGGATCCATACAGCATGGAAGACTTCCGCAATGTGGACAACACGATGTTCAATTATGAGATGATAAAGGACAGATGGGAGCGCTGGGGAATTACGCCGGATAAGAAGGTGGTATTCCACTGCGGAACAGGATGGCGGGCAAGTGAAACGTATTTTTATGCCTGCGCAATGGGCTGGGAGGATATCCATGTGTATGACGGAGGCTGGTACGAGTGGCACAAGAGGCCGGGAAGCCCGGTAAAGGAAAAAGGACTTCCTAAGGATGCGCCGGAGCAGGAGCCTCAGGAGTTCTTTATTGTGAAATAGAAACAATACCCATTGAAATTATCTATACAGATATAAAATAATTCAATGAATGTTGGACTTGAAGGATAAACGGACGGCCCGTATAATCAATAAGGATTAAAATTCAGGAGGAACCTTATTATGAAAAAGAGATTTACAGCAGTTTTATTAGTATCCGCGGCGGCAGCAGTGCTGGCCACAGGCTGTGGCTCCAAGGATGCTCAGAGCACCCAGGCAGCCTCTGCAGCGGAAACAGCGGTAGCTTCCGAGGCGCCGGAGAGCGAAGCGCAGGCAGAGACAGCAGAAGAGGAAAAGGCGGCAGAGGCCGGCGAATACCAGTTTGTTGCACCGGCTGATGCGGTGGAGGCTGCAAAAACAGGAGAGACTCATGTTCTTGATGTGAGAGAGTGGGGAAACTATGTGGAAGGCAGGGTGTCTGGTTCTGAGTGGTGCCCGATTTTCCCACTGGAGGATGAGACCCTGGCTGAGCAGATGGCGGCCTATGCAAAGGAGAACCTGTCTGATGGAAAAGAGATTTACATTATCTGCAACAGCGGGCAGAGAGGTGCTCAGAAGGCTACAGGAGTGCTGGAGGATGCAGGAATTGACGCTTCTCTGATTTATACGGTGGAGGGCGGTGCAAAGGCCCTGGCTGAGGAGAAGGGCGCACTCACCACAAACCGGACAGAGGATGGGATTGACTGGCAGTATGTGACAGGAAAGGAAGCAGTTGCTGCTGTGGGAAATCCTGATATTCAGCTGCTCGATGTCCGTGATGATGATACCTATGCTAAGGGACATCTGGAGGGCTCCCTTCAGGTTGGCTTAAAGGAGATTGAGGATGCTGAGGCCCAGACGGAGATGTATGAGCTGGCAGTAAATGAGATGGACAGGGAGAAGCCGGTTTATCTGCTCTGCTACAGCGGAAATAACTGTGCCAAGACGGCTATCTCCGTTATGAAGGATGCAGGATTTGACACAGACAATCTGTTCATTATCGAGAATGGAGCGAAGGATGCAGATGTAGAGGCAGCCTTTGTGACAGAGTAGGGTGAAAAAACAGAAATGAAGAAAAATGTTACAGGATGGATTCTGACTGCCGCTCTGGGAGCTCTGGCTCTGACCGGCTGTTCGGGAGCTGTAAAAGCAGAACATACGGATCGTGCCGAAACAGGCACGGAGGCAGCAGGCGAAGCCCGGGAGGCAGGCGGTCAGCCTGCTCTTGCGGACATGACCTTTGAAGAGATGAAGGAGGCTGCCAGAGGAACAACCGTCACGTTTTACGGATGGGGCGGAGATGAGAAGCTGAACGACTGGCTGGATCACTCCTTTGCACCTGTGATGAAGGAGAAATATGACATTACCATGGAGCGGGTGCCCATGGACATTGATCAGGTGCTGAGCCAGCTTGCCGGGGAGATCCAGGCAGGCAGGGAAGACGGAAGCATTGACATGATCTGGATTAACGGGGAGAATTTTAAAACCGCAAAGTATAGTGATTTCCTCTATGGACCATTTACCCAGAATCTTCCCAACTTTAACAATCTGGTAAATCAGGAAGATCCGGAAACCAATAAGGACTTTGCTTATCCCATT
>JAHZAR010000037.1:20168-22557 GCA_019423835.1 Clostridiales bacterium
CAATCTGCTGTAGGGCCCCTTTACGGACAGGCTGCCTAATTTCTGTACATACGTGGACGATACATCTGAGGATGTGACGCTTGACTTTGCCTATCCTGTGGAAGGGTATGAGGCCCCCTACGGGAAAGCACAGATGGTGCTGATTGCCGACACGGCGGTAACCCCTGATTTGCCGCGAAATACCGGGGAACTGAAGGAATTTGTCCGGAAATATCCGGGCATGGTGACGTATCCGGCTCTTCCCGACTTTACAGGCAGCGTGTTTGTCAGAAATATCATCTATGAAATCTGCGGCTATGAGCCTTTCCTTACCATGGAGGCAGATAAGGAAACCGTGCGGGAGGCGGTCAGGCCGGCGATGGAATATTTGAGGGAGCTGAATCCCTGGCTGTGGAATCAGGGGCAGACCTTCCCCGACTCCTCTACCACTCTCGACAACATGTTTGCCGATGGGGAGGTTGTCCTGAATATGACCTATGACGCCTACAGCACCGCGCTGAAGATCGAGGACGGCACCTACACGGAGACGACAGAGAGCTTTCTGTTTGACGGGGGAACCATAGGAAACACGAACTTTATGGCAATCGCCGCCAACTCCGGCAATAAGGCCGGGGCCATGGTTGCCATCAATGAGATGCTCTCCCCTGAAATACAGGCGGATCGCTACGAAACGCTGAGGGTGATTCCGGTTCTGGACTACGAAACACTGTCAGAGGAGCAGAGGGCTGTCTTTGACGGGGCAGAGCTGGGAAAGGGGATCATCCCCCAGGATGAGCTTTTGTCCAGGCGGCTTCCGGAAATGCCGGCACAGCTGGTTCCCATTATCGAGGAAATCTGGATGGAGGAAGTAGTAGGAAAGTAATGAAAAACAAGCTGGCACCATATTTATTGCTGGCTCCGCAGATCCTGCTTGCCATACTGTTTGTGGCAGGTCTGACAGCTGGAATCACCCAGAGTTTTGGGGTGATTCCAGCTTTTGGGTTGACGGAGCCGACACTCCGGTATTACCGGGAGATCTTTCTGAGGCCGGACCTGATGGAGTCCGTCCTCTTCAGTCTGAAAACCGCCGGGCTGTCTGCGCTTCTTGCAACTGCAGGAGGCGTATTTTTCTGTGGGCTCTGGGTGATGGGAGGCAGGACGAGAGGACTCTCCATGAGGGTGATTGAGCTGCCTGTCATAGTCCCTCATGCAGTGACAGCTCTGTTTCTCATCAGCCTCTTGTCGAAAAACGGTATTGCGGCCCGTATCTGCTACAGTCTCGGGTGGATAGAGAACCAGCAGCAGTTTCCCTCTCTGATTTATGACCAGAACGGAGCAGGAATTATCCTTGGCTATCTGTGGAAGGAGATCCCGTTTATCATCTATTTTGTTATCTCACTGATGGCAAATATCAACAGGAGCCTTGGGGAGGCTGCCGTCAACCTGGGGGCAGCGCCCCGAACAGCCTTTTTAAAAATCACACTTCCGCTGTGCAGGAATACGATTCTCAGCGGTTTTCTGATTATCTTTGTGTTTTCGCTGGGGGCCTATGAACTGCCTATGCTGCTTGGCGCCACAAAACCCAGGGCGCTGCCTGTGCTGGCCTACCAGCAGTACCTCCACCCGGATCTGAGAAACCGTCCCTATGCCATGGCGCTCAATGGGCTCATTATTGTTATCTCCCTTCTGAGCGCGGCCCTGTATTATGTCCTGATGAGCGGGCAGGTGGGAAGGATGAAGAACACAGGGGAGAAGCGAAGGATTTCAGGCCAAAGAGGCCGTTCAGGAAAAAAGGAAAAGGGGAGAGAAGCAGATGAATAGAGAACCGACGAGAAAGGGCTCAGGGATCGCCGCGAAGGGCATTGCTGCTGTTTTCATGGCAGGGATTCTGATCCCGGCACTGACGCTGCCGGTCTGGATCTTTGCAGAACGGTGGGCCTGGCCTGATCTGGTTCCCCAGGTGTTTTCCCTCCGGTCTGTCAGGGAGGTCTTTGGCCGCGGGGGAGAGCTGGGACGCCTGATGCTGTCCAGCGTGATTCTGTCGGCATCTGTGGCTCTTTTGTCAGCCGTTATTGGAACCATGACAGCCAGGGCTCTTGTGCTCTACCGCTTTCGGGGCAGGGCTCTGGTGAGCTTTCTGACTGTGCTGCCGTTTATGGTTCCGTCTACCGTGTTTGCCATGGGGGTCCAGCTCCTGTTTATCCGGATGGGACTGAACAATACTGCTGTGGGGGTGGCTCTCGCCCATCTGATCTGTTCTCTGCCCTATGCAGTGCGCCTGATTGTGGAGGGGACAAAGGCTGTCGGCTGCACTCTGGAGGAGCAGGCGAGAACTCTCGGGGCATCGCCCTGGCAGGCATTTCGCCGGGTTTCTCTGCCGGTTCTGGCGCCGGTGATCCTGGCAGCGGCT
>JAHZAR010000038.1:0-13894 GCA_019423835.1 Clostridiales bacterium
CCTCAAAGCCGATGGAGCCGGCTCCCAGGCGGTTCTCCACAATCTTCTCCAGGCCATCAAAGGCACCGCCGCAGATAAACAGAATGTTGGTTGTATCAATCTGCAGAAGCTCCTGCTGCGGGTGCTTTCTGCCTCCCTGAGGGGGAACGCTGGCAACTGTCCCTTCCAGAATCTTCAGGAGTGCCTGCTGGACGCCTTCACCGGAAACGTCTCTGGTGATGGATACATTCTCGGATTTCTTGGTAATCTTATCAATCTCATCGATATAGATAATTCCATACTCAGCCTTGCTGATGTCATAGTCAGCCGCCTGGATAATCTTGAGGAGAATGTTCTCCACATCCTCGCCCACATACCCGGCCTCTGTCAGCGTTGTAGCGTCAGCAACGGCAAACGGCACATTTAAGATTTTGGCCAGCGTGTTGGCCAGATACGTTTTTCCTGAGCCTGTCGGGCCCAGCATCAGGATATTGCTCTTCTGCAGATCCACATCCTGGGAGCCCTGGGAAGTAATCCTCTTATAGTGGTTGTAAACGGCCACAGAGAGCACCTTTTTGGCCTCCTCCTGCCCCACCACGTACTCATCCAGAAACTCCTTGATCTCCTTTGGCTTTAACAGATTGATACCGCTGAAGTCAAGTCCTCCCCTGTTGTCTGCGTCTCCAAGCTCCTCCTCCAGAATCTCTGCACACAGCTCGATACAGTCATCACAGATATATACGCCGTTGGATCCGGCGATCATCTTTCTGACCTGCTCCTGTGTCTTTCCGCAGAAAGAGCATCTGATATTGTCGTCTTGTCTGCCTGGCATTCGCCCACCTCTACTCTCTCTCTTCATAATCAGCGGCCTGCAATGACACGGTCAATCAGTCCATACTTCAGCGCTTCCTCCGCTGTCATATAGTTGTCGCGATCCGTATCCCTCTCGATGACCTCATACGGCTGGCCTGTATTGGCTGCCAGAATCTCATTTAACTTTTTCTTTGTCCTGAGAATGTTCTCAGCGACAATCTGAATCTCCGTCGCCTGTCCTCTGGCTCCGCCGGACGGCTGATGAATCATGACCTCCGCATTCGGAAGAGCCAGTCTCTTTCCCTTTGCTCCTCCTGCCAGCAGGAAGGCGCCCATGCTGGCTGCCATGCCCACGCAGATAGTGGAAACATCACATTTAATGTAGTTCATCGTATCGTAGATAGCCATTCCAGCCGTCACAGAACCGCCTGGGCTGTTGATGTAGAGGTGAATATCCTTATTGGGGTCCTCAGACTCCAGGAACAGAAGCTGCGCCACAATCAGACTTGCGGACACATCTGTTACCTCCTCGCCCAGAAACACAATGCGCTCCTTCAGCAGTCTGGAAAAAATATCGTAGGAACGTTCGCCGCGGCTGGTGGATTCAATGACGTAAGGTACTAAACTCATACAATGCCTCCTATTCTAATAAAAAGGTATGCGCCCCGCCGTGCAGATGCACGGTAAGACAATGAATTTTCCTGTAAAACAAAAAGCATAGGGGTGCCGAAAACTTCCGGTATCCGGCAGACGGCGGCCCTGCTTTCAGAAAGCCCCGGCCGCCGTCCTCCTACCGTTATTTCGCAGCACTCCCTGTCAGTGTCATCTGCCCTGTGGAATTGTTCATCCTCCCGCAGAAGTCCGCCAAAGCTTATGCCCCGCCGTTCTCCTGCGCTTGGAATCCCTGCTGATTTTCTTTTGCCTGAGTCCTCAGCTCGTCACCGCTCTGGGACACCTTCTGAGTCTGCCGGCTTATACTAACTTAGCCTCAGCTACCAGAAGCTCTACTGCCTTCTTGACAGCCAGATCCTTCTTCATCTGCTCAAGCTCACGCTCACCTAAAAGGCCCTTTAACTTGTCAGCCTCCATCTTGTAAGCCTCTGCCATCCTTGCGATCTCAGCGTCAAGAGCCTCCTCTGACACCTCAATCTTCTCAGCCTCGGCAACCTTCTCCAGAACCAGGCCTGTCCTGATCTGTCTTACTGCCTGCGGCTTCATCTGATCCATGATGTTCTCTCTTGTCATGCCTGTGAACTGCATGTACTGGTTGATGTCCAGTCCCTGGCTCTGAAGCCTTCTTGCATAGTCATCAAACATGCTGCGAAGACGTGTCTTGATCATTGCCTCCGGAATATCCATCTGAGCATTGTCTGTAACCTTGTCGATTACCTTATTCTCATTCTCAGCCTCTGCTGTCTTCTCTTTTCTCTCAGTCAGAGTCTTCTTTAAGTCCTCTTTGTACTCAGCCAGTGTCTCGAAATCAGAAACCTCGCTTGCAAACTCATCGTTTAACTCAGGAAGCTCCTTTACCTTGATCTCCTTTACGGTAACCTCAAATTTGGCCGGCTTTCCTGCCAGATCCTTTGCGTGGTACTCAGTTGGGAATGTTACCTCAATCTCCTTTGTCTCGCCGATGTTCATGCCGATCATCTGCTCCTCGAATGTATCGATGAAGGAGTGGGAACCGATGGTGAGAGGGTAATCCTTGCCCTCGCCGCCTGCAAAGGCCTTTCCGTCTACGTATCCCTTGAAGTCGATCACAGTCTGATCTCCGTCAGCAACCGGTCTGTCTGTAACGGCAACCAGTCTGGAGTTTCTGTCCTGAACGCTCTTTAATTCCTTCTCAACGTCCTCGTCTGTGACAGTGGCATCAGTCTTCTCAACCTCTACTCCCTTGTACTCTCCTAATGTCACCTCTGGCTTTAACGCAACAGTGGCTGTGTAAATGAACGGCTTGCCCTTCTCAATCTGAACTACCTCGATCTCCGGAGAGGAAACGATCTCCTCCTCGCATGCCTCAAGCTCTCTCGGGTAGGACATGTCGATCACTGCGTTTGCTGCATCCTCATAGAAGATACCTGCTCCGTACATTTTCTCAATCATGGCCTGCGGAGCCTTTCCGCGTCTGAAGCCAGGAATGTTAAATCTCGTTTTATTGTGATTGTAAGCTGCCTTCATCGCCTTCTCGAACTCTTCAGCGGACACCTCGATTGTAAGTTTTGCCATGTTTTTTTCTAATTTTTCTACCTGTAAACTCATTGTAAGGGTTCCTCCTTTAATATATGTGAACCGCCGTATCATCTGGGCGTTACACTTCAAGATAGCATTATAGCATATGTATTGCGTAAACGCCAGTAGAAAATCACGTTTTTCAGGAGTTTTTTCATCTGTTTTCAGGAATTTTTCGGCGTTTTTCCGCCGTCCGGCACCTGTCTGGAAGAAAAAGGAAGAGAGCGGGGCACTGCCCCGCTCACCTTAGAGCATATCCGGGCTCTGATCGTACTGGATAGACGCCTTCACCTCTGCCGCATGCTCCCTGCCTGTGAGAAGCCCAAGGAGCTCAAGCCCCAGATCAAGGGCATAGCCAAGCCCCCTTGCCGTCGTGAGCATCCCGTCTGTCACCACCCCCCGGGAGGTGTGGACTGCGCCCTCAAGTGCGCCCTCAAAGCCGGGATAGCAGGTAGCCATCTTTCCCCTCAGGAGTCCGAGACTTCCCAGCACGCTGGGCGCTGCACAGATGGCCGCCAGCCGCTTGCCCTCCCCTGCCGCTTTCACCAGGGCGCTGCACAGCTTCTCGCAGCTTCCCAGATGCTTCGTTCCCGGCATTCCGCCCGGGAGAAAGTAAACATCCGGCCTGTCCAGATCTACCTCGCTGAGGACGGCGTCCGCCGTAATGTGAAAGCCGTGGGAGCCTGTCACCTCTCTCCTGTCAGAAATCGAAACAAGGGTTACATCCACACCGCCCCGGATCAGCACGTCCACTGCCGCCAGGCATTCTACCTCCTCAAGCCCATCTGCAAGAAATGCGTATACCTCTGTCATTTTTGATTCCTCCTGATTCTCTGTGTTTTTATCTTTGTTTTCATTGTATCAGAGAGCCGGCCTTTTTTCCAGCTCCCTCCGTTTCTTCCATGCCCTGCCTGTCCCGGCCGCTTCGCTTCTATTCCTGGCTTTCATAGCCTCCCCAGCTTTCGGTTTCCGCCTCCCCGGATGAATCCGTTTTTCTCTCCCCGAAGCCCCTGAGAGGGAATCCACTCACGCTGTTTCTGAGCTCTGCATAGACCTCCGCCTCCGCCGCATTCACATAGGGCGCCACAAAAAAGAGTCCGATTCCGCAGGCCAGGATTCCCAGAAGATACCAGCCCAGGAAAGAGAGGTCAAACAGGAAGAGCCGGAACTTGCTCCCTCTCGTCATATCCTTCGTCAGCGCAAACACATCCCCCATGTCAGCGTCCGGATTTTCGGAGAGAATATAGGGAATCATCCGGTATTCAAAAGATTTGACAATTCCCGGTATAATCAGCAGAAGAGTCCACAAAAGCTGGAACAGATCCCGAAAGAACATGATTTTTACGATATTTCCATAGCTGCCCGATGAGAAGGCATACAGAATCCTGCTGACTCCCACAGAGAAGCCTTCTGCCCTGCTCTCCATAAAGAAACGATATACGCCCCCCTCCCTGGGGTTCAGCAGGACGATCCTGACCAACAGTCCCACCAGGCCGGAAACAGCCGCAAAGCTGAGCAAAAGCCCTGCTGCCATATCCCATATGCCGAAAAACACACCTCCCTCCATAATTTCCTCTATCAGGCTGCCGATATCCACCCGGAACACTTCTCCCAGTCCCGATGCCAGGCTGAATATCAGAAGAAGCAGAAACGCCGGCCAGTAGTAAAGTCCGATCTGTCTCCACCCGCGTCTTTTCACTTCTCCAATCGACCACATATATCCATTCCTCCTTTTTCCTGAATCCGTCTGGATCAGCCTTGGGAGACGGCACAAATTCTCCGGGCTGCCGGGGATTCTGTCTGTCTTGGTATCAATATATCACAGTTTCTGAAAAAATTCCCTTAACATTTTCTAACAGTTTTTGAAATTTTCTGAATCACCATCCTCTGCTCTCTCTGATTCTTCTTTTTCCTAAGTGCCGTTCAGAGGATATTGTTCCGCCTTCCTTCTCAGAACCCGTAAACCTCTGCCTCGCCGGCAGCTGTATAAGGGCCGCTTATCCTGTTTTCTGTTTTGGCTTTTTCGTGTATAATATATCTGCAGAGAATTATCTGCTGCGCTTTTTTATATTTTAAGTATCTCTAACTTATGGAGCGGGGAGTGAATATCCATGGAAATTGAACGCAAATATCTCATTGACCGGGCACTTATGCCGGCAGACTGCCTGTCCTGTCCGTTTCATCAGATCGAGCAGGCCTATCTGTCCACAGACCCTGTTGTCCGTGTCCGCAGGGAGGATGACAGCTGCTATCTCACCTACAAGTCCAGGGGGAAGATGGTCCGGGAAGAGTATAATCTTCCCCTGACCTCCGAATCCTACGCCCATCTTCTGTCCAAGGCAGACGGGACGGTGCTGACAAAAAAGCGGTATCTGATCCCTCTCAAGCAGGCCGGAGCCGGTTCGGGGCTTACCATTGAGCTGGATATATTTGAGGGGAGCTATGAAGGTCTGATCCTGGCAGAGGTAGAATTTTCTTCCGAGGAGGAAGCCCTCTCCTTTGTCCCTCCCGCATGGTTTGGACGTGAGGTGACCTTCAGCGGGGAATACCAGAACAGTGTCCTGGCCATGAAAACGGCCGATTAATGGGGAACAGGCTGAATCCAGAACCTGAGCGCCTCTGTACGGCAGAAAGGCGGGAAATGTCTCAAAACAGACATTTCCCGCCTTTCTGCATTCAGGGTCTCTCGTCCAGATCCTGAAGTGATTGTTCCTGCTCCGCTTCCACGAGAAGCGCATCCCCCCAATGTCTTTTCAGCACTGCCTTTCCTCCCCTGTCTCCGGAAAGGGCGAGCAGCTCATCTGCGTAGCTTCCCTTAAACAGAACGGGATTTCCCGCCTCGCCGTCCCACGACAGAGCCGCAATCCCGCAGTTCGAGTGCAGGGCTCTCTCTGCCAGGCGGCACACCTCCTTCCCTGTAAGCCACGGCTGATCACAGACAGAAAACAGGAGCCAGTCCTCAGGCCCGGCTCCGGCCGCCTGGATTCCCAGACGGATGGAGCGTGAGATCCCCTCCTCTGGTCTGTCATTGATCACGCTCTGAAACGGTAAGGCATTCCCGGCCTCGCCTGCTGTTCCCTCCCCGTTGTGTCTGACTCCGGCTTCTTCCACCACCGCCCTCTCAGCTTCCGCGGCCAGCTCCAGGCTGGATGTCACGAAAATCATTTTTGTGCCAAGCCTTCGCCTTACGAAAAACGCACACCGGAGGGCGCGAAGGTACATGGGAATCCCGTCCACCGGATACAGGAGCTTATTGCCTCCAAACCGTCTGGACAGCCCGGAGGCCAGCAAAATATGGTAAATCACGGCCTAATTGAGCTTCCCGAGACCGCGGATTACTTTTTCCGGCGTGATCGGAAGCTCCCGGAACCAGAGTCCCGTTGCATTGTAGACAGCATGGGCGATAGCCGGAGGCGGGGTGTTGATCACCACCTCTCCGATGGACTTGGCGCCAAAGGGGCCTGTGGGCTCAAAGCTGGGCTCAAACTCCACCTCCAGATCGGGGATCTCCACCCTGGCCGGTATTTTGTACTGCATAAAGGAATTTTCTTTGAGTTTTCCCTTCTCCGAGTAGTTAATGTCCTCGTAGAGGGTCATTCCGATTCCCTGGACAATGCCGCCCTCCGCCTGTACCCGCGCAAGGGCCGGGTTGATAACCGTTCCGCAGTCCACGGCAGCCTTGTAGTTAATCACATCGATCTGTCCCGTTTCCAGATCTACCTCCACCTCGGCCATTCCGCACATAAAGGGAGGCGGTGACTTTGGTGAGGAGTGAGAAGCTGAGGCCTCCAGGGACAGATTGTTTCCGCACATGCTCTTCGCGGCAATATCTGCCAGGGAGACGCGCTTTTCCTCCTCTCCCAAAAGCCAGACGAAGGAGCCGTCAAAGTCTGCGTCCGCCTCTTCTGCTCCCAGCATCTGGGCCCCCAGCCGTACGATCTTATCCCTGAGCTCCCCGCAGGCCTTTACCGTGGCCATACCCGTAATATAGGTAGTGCTGGAAGCGTAGGAGCCGGAATCATAGGGGGAATTGTCCGTGTCAACCCCGCGGACAACAATCTGATCCACCTCGCATTCCAGACAGTCCGCAGCTATCTGGGCAAGGATCGTGTCACAGCCGGTTCCCATGTCCGTGGCTCCGATCAGCATGTTGTAATGGCCGCTGTCCGCCAGGCGGATGGTAACACTTCCCACGTCCACTCCGGAGATTCCGGAGCCCTGCATGGCAATTCCCACGCCCACTCCCCTGACCTTTCCATTGCCCATGTCGCGCCTTGGGTATTTTTCTTTCCAGCCAATCATCTGGGCAGCCCGGTTCATGCACTGCTCCACATGACAGCTCTCGAGAAGCTCATTGTAGTAGGCGGGCATCCTCTGGCCCTCCCTCACAAAATTCATCCGGCGGATCTCAAGGGGATCGATTCCCAGAATTCCAGCCGCCTCATTGAGGGCTGACTCCACGGCAAAAAGTCCCTGAGTCGCTCCGTAGCCTCTGTAGGCCCCGGACGCCTGGAAGTTGGTGTACACCACATCATACCGGAACCGGAAGGCCTCCGGCGTGTAGATGGGGATTGACTTATGGCCGGAGAGGCCTACCGTTGTGGGTCCGTGCTCTCCATAGGCTCCCGTATTGGACAGAGTGTAGACGTCAATGGCCCGCACCAGGCCGTCCTTATTGAGTCCCATCTTCACCCGCACCTCCATCTCATGCCTGGGTGAGGCTGCGATCATGGATTCATAGCGGGAGTAGATCATCTTTGCAGGCCGTCCTGTTTTCATGGTGACAAGAGCCGGATAGATCTCTGACACTCCTGTCTGCTTGGCTCCGAAGCCCCCTCCGATTCTCGGCTTCACCACCCGCACTCCGGACTTGTCGATCCCCAGGGCATTGGCCAGGATTCTTCTGATGTGGAAGGGTACCTGTGTGGACGAAACGACATTTAAGCGGCCAAAGGCGTCCATGTAGGTGAAGGTTCGGAAGGTTTCCATCATAGTCTGGTTGTTTGCCTTGGTGTGGTAGGTTCTCTCAAGCACCAGATCGCAGTCTGCCAGCACGGCATCCACATCGCCCTCCTCCTCGCCGCCGCTGGCGCAGAGATTTCTCTGGTTGTCCGCCCCCACCGGGCAGAGAGCCTTCCAGTCCTCTTCCGGGTGAACTAACACCGGATTGTCCTTGGCTGTTCTGAAATCCAGAACCGGCGTCAGTACCTCATACTCGGTCTTGATCAGCTTCAGGGCTCTGTCCACCGCCTCCTCTGTCTCCCCTGCCACGACAGCAGCCACATCTCCCACAAAGCGCACTCTTCTGTCGATAATGTACCGGTCATAGGGACTTGGCTCAGGGTAGGTCTGGCCTGCCTGGGTAAACCGGCACCTGGGAGAGTCCTCCCAGGTCAGCACACAGACGATGCCGGGAACCTTTTTCGCCTTCTCTGTGTCAATCTTCTTCACGAGCGCGTGGGCGTGAGGGCTCCTGAGGGCCTTCACCACCAGGCAGTCTGACGGCGCAATGTCGTCCGTATAGACGGCCCGCCCTGTCACAAGGGCCATGGCATCCTTTTTCATCACCGGGCGGTTTACATAGTTTGTATTTGGGGCCTTCATGCGTTCTCACCCTCCTTCTGTCTTCTGTAGGCCAGCCAGTTTCGGATGGCTCTCATCTGGCCTGCATATCCCGTGCAGCGGCACAGATTGCCTGCCAGATATTCCCGGATCTCCTCAGAGGACGGGGTACCGGACAACTCTCTTTCCATGGCAAGCACATTCATGATAAAACCAGGAGAACAGAAGCCGCACTGTTCCGCTCCCTGCTCTCCCAGGAAGCGCCCGAACTCCTCTGCCTCCTCCTTCAGTCCCTCCAGGGTAGTCACCTCACGGCCCTGGACGCGCATGGCGGGAACCGCGCAGGAGAGCACCGGCTTTCCGTCCAGCCATACGGTACAGAGGCCGCAGTTCGTTGTCTCACAGCCGCATTTTACGCTTTTACAGCCTCTGGCCCGGAGGAAATCGAAAAGCGTCATGTCTGCTCTGACCTCAGCGGCCACAGCCTGTCCGTTTATAATACATTTTAATTCCACGTTTCATTTCCTCCTTTCCTGTCCAGAGATCTCTGCCTGTCGATTCTGTCAAGGCAGCGCATCAGGAGGACGCCGGCCAGATATTTCCTGTACTGGGCGCTGGCTCTCATGTTCGTGCCGAAGCGCAGGGAAGCGATCAGCTTCTCCACCGCCGTTTTCCGTTCTGCCTCGTCCTCTGCAAAATAGCCGTTTTCCACCGTTACGGCGGCCGCCCGGGCCGGCCTTGCTCCGACGGAAACTGTCGTTTTATCCTCTCTCTCACAGACTGCCGTTGTCAGTACCGGGAAATCCACAGCCTCATTTCTCATACTCTCATAGGAAATGCGGGCCTGTCCCTTCCTCACCAGCACAGAGACGAGAATATCCCCGTCTTCCTTTCTGTCCAGGAAATCCCTGAGCGGTATTACCCCGGCCCTGTGCAGTTTTACCTGGGCATCCAGGGCCAGGAACAGGGTGAGCACATCGGAGAAACCGAATCTTCCGCAGATGCTTCCGCCTACCGTCGCGCAGTTTCTGAACTGGGTTCCCACGATGTGGCGCACGCTGTCTGCAAAGGCCCCGTCTGCCCAGCGGTTCAGGCCCTCATGCGTTTCCAGGCTTCGCAGAGTGGCCATGCATCCGATCTCAAACTGCTGATCTGTCTCCTCTATCCGCTCGAGACCCAGCCCGCTCAAATCAATCAGCGTCTGAACCGTCCGGTTCTGAAGCCTGAGCCAGCAGAAGCCGCCGCAGATAACAGCGGATTTCTTCTTATTCAGTTCATAGGCCTCATCCAGGCTCCCCGCCATGACAAAATTCGTGTAATGAATCACGCCTTATCCTCCTCGTATCTTTTCATTTTTCATTCTGTCCGTCTATTCGCAGTCTGTCACACCCATTTTCTTTTTCAGCCTTTTGGGCATGTCCGGCCTGTAGCCGTGTCTATAGCAGGCATATTTTAACACAGATTGCGGAAGAGAACAATCTGAAAAAGTCACTCTCTTCCGCAAAAACCTGTATTCTCTGTATTTCCCTTACAGCCCCTTACGGCCTTCTGTCATAATCAGTTTTCTCTTTTTCCGGTTTCCTGCGCCTTCCGGCCTCTGGCTTCCCTTTTTTCGGTTCCTCTCACCACTTCCTTTTCCTTTGGCCGGTTCTGACAGGCCATACAGTCCTCGTCAATCTCATAAACAGCATTTCCTTCTATAATTAAACGGATTCCCATATTGCTTCAACCTCCTATATCACTACTATATGCAGTTCTGATACAGGCTGTGTATCATGTTTTATCATGACCGCGCATATATTAAGGCAAGGAAAAGGAGGTAACATCCCATGAAAAATGAACCTGATTTAAAAATGACGGATCTCGATTATCTGACAGCGGCCCCTCATCTTCAGATGATCAAAGCCGCCCTTCCCTACATACATGTCCCGGAGCAGCGTTTTTTCTCCCTGATGGTAAAAATCAGCGAGCTGGAGCGCACGGTACGGCTGTTTCAGGAGAAGGAAGACGGAATGGTCGGAATCTGTTCTCTCGAAGAGGATCAGCCGTCCTCCCCCATTGACATGTTAAACGCCATGAAGCCCTACGGCACGCCGCAGGAGCAGGAATTTATTGATCTGGTGGCCAATTTTCTTCAGGGCTCCAGGCTTTACCAGTCTTATCGTGAGTCTGCACCTGAGACCATTCGCCCTGTCTCCGCAGACCATGGCACCGGCAGTGCTGCAGAATCTCCCTCCGACTCCTCCGGCCCCACAGCCAGGAGCCGCGGGGAAGAGGCAGGAAGGCGGGAGGCCGGACACTTTCCTATTGAACAGCTGAAAAACATGCTGCCGCCGGAGCAGCAGTCCCGCCTGGAAACGGCCCAGCTTCTCATGCAGACCATGCAGAGCTTGTCCTGAGCTCGCACAGCCACAGAAAGGATTGAAATTATGAACACTGCCTGGAAACAGGATCCCAGACTGCGAACGATGGATCCGGAAAAATTAAAATACCTGTCAAACCTGGCCGAAACTGTAGAGCGCACTCCCAAAGACAAGCTGATGCCCCTTTTCATGAGCATGGCAGCCGGCAGCAGCCAGTATCATTTCAGCGACGATGAAACGGATCTCCTTGTGTCTATCATGACGGCAAGGATGAGCCCTGCGGAAAAAAAGCGGGTTGAAATGCTGCGCAGCCTGTCCAGGCGCTTAGGCGCGGGCAAACAGGGCAGGCCCAAAAAAGGATAGCGAAATTCTCTCTGCCGGCAAATCCTTCCGTTTTGCAGAAAAGCCGTCGGACTTTCCCGTAAAGCCAATCCGCGGCGGCCGCATCTGAATTTCCAGAATGCGCACCGCCGCTTTCTCTATTTCCGGCAATCAGCCTGCATCAGAGAACACAGACTTAGATTTCCTTCTTCCAGAGTCCGTGAAGGTTGCAGTACTCGTATGCAGCTACCGCCTCGTCTCCGCCGCCGAGAACAAACTCTGCCTCCGGCTTCTCTCCCGGATTCAGATATTTGATCTGGCTGCCCTGCTTTGTTTCAAGAGCGATCCACTGGATCCAGTGAGCCTCCAGCATCGGATGCTCAACCTCTCCCACCTGAACGGTTACCTTCTGTCCCTCCACTGTCACGACAGGTACGTGCTTCTCCTGAGCTCCGTCGCTGGTTCCCGGAACCATCTCGCTCATCTTCTCCCCACAGCACATAACCGGTACACCCGCATTCTTAACATAAGTTACGATATTTCCACAATGCTTACAGACATAAAATTTTAATGCCATTTTGTTTGCCTCCTTAATAATTTTAATATTCATTCCTACTATACTTTATCCCGTACATGTTCTTCCTTCATTCTTTACAAATCTTTCAGATTATGTTAAAATCAGATTGTTTTGAAACAATTGCCATAAAAACAGGGAGCTTGTAGACAGGCTGAGAGGAAATTGTGAATTTCGACCTATAACCTGATGTGGATAATGCCAACGTAGGGAAATACAAAAGATTCTTAAGCCCTGCCATGGTCCGGCCGGGCTTTTTCATTTTCTCCTCTGCCTTCTCATTTCCCCGTCTGGCTGAAAGGAGCCCTTCCATATGAAATATACCAAACGCGCCGCGCCTGTTCTCGCACTGGCCGCAGTCCTCATTCTCTGGGAGCTTGCCGTGGATCTTTGCAAAATCCCTCTCTATGTGCTGCCCTCCCCTGTAAAGGTGGTTCTGGCACTGGCCGCAGACCGCTCGGTTCTCCTGGGCCACGGCCTCGTAACCGTCTCCGAGGCGCTGCTTGGAATGGGGATCTCTCTGGCACTGGCCGTGCTGCTCGGCATTCTCATGGACGCCTTTGCGCCGGTGCGCCGGTGTGTCTACCCAATTCTGGTCGTAACGCAGACTGTTCCCATGATTGTGCTTGCCCCCATCCTTATTATCTACCTCGGTTTCGGCCTGGCGCCAAAAATCCTGACTGTTGTGCTGATGTGCTTCTTTCCGGTGGCTGTCAGCTTCACGGACGGAATGGGGCAGCTGGATCCGGAGTACATGCACCTTGTCCGCTCCTTCGGAGCGGGAAAGTGGGAGGCCTACCGGCTGGTGAAAATCCCTGCCGCCATCCCCTCGCTCCTGTCCGGCCTCAAGGTAGCCGCCACATACAGCATCAGCGGAGCCGTAGTCGGTGAATGGATCGGCGCTCAGAAGGGACTTGGCTACTATCTGCTGCGTGTAAAGAACGGCTACATGCTGGACAAGGTCTTTGCCTGTGTCCTGGTCATCGTTTTTCTGAGCCTGTGCATGAATCTGGCTATCTGGCTTGTCCAGAAAACAGCAGCTCCCTACATGGGGCAGAAGGGCGCTGAAAAATAGGGAAAAACAAAAGGTCTCTGGCTGCGGATTGCTTTGGCAGCCCTGGCCATCTTATCCCATATTTTTTATAAATACTTACAGAATGAAGGAGAAAAACATTATGAAAAAGAAACAGCTGACAGCTCTCACTCTGGCGGCCCTCATGGCCGTATCTCTCACTGCCTGCTCCGGCACAGGCTCCGCTCCTGAAGGCGAAGCCAAAACGGACGGCACAGAAGCCTCTCTGCAGGCACCGTCCTCAGAGCAGACAGACGCCTCTTCAGAAAGCGGAAGTACCTCTGAAGCTCTCGAGGATGTCACCGTCATCCTCGACTACGTAGCCAATACCAACCATACTGGAATGTACGTGGCTCTGGATCAGGGCTATTATACAGAGGAAGGCCTGAATGTAACCATCGCAGAACCCACAGAGGGCGCCACGGCCACTCTTGTGGCAGTGGGCAAGGGCGATTTCGGCATCAGCTACCAGGAGGATGTGACCATCGCCCTGACCTCAGAGGAGCCCCTGCCCATAAAGGCGATTGCCGCTATTATCCAGCACAATACCTCCGGCTTTGTCACCTCAGCTGACAAGAATATCACCTCCCCGAAAGACTTTGAGGGAAAAACCTACGCAGGCTGGGGCGGCCCCGGAGAAGCTGCTGTACTGGAGGCTGTTATGACACAGGCTGGGGCAGATTTTTCCAAGCTCAATATGGTCATCTCCGACGGATCCGGCTTTGCCGCCCTGAAGGATCAGGTGGATATTATGTGGTTCTTTGAGGGATGGGACAATATCACCTGCAAGCTCAACAATTTCCCCATCAACTATATGCCCGTAAGAGAGCTGGACGACCGTCTCGACTACTACACCCCGGTTATTATCGCCAACACAGACACACTTTCCAGGCGTCCGGAGATGGTCCGCAAATTCCTGCGCGCCACAGAGAGAGGATACCTCTACGCTATCGAACATCCTGAGGAGAGCGCCGAGATCCT
>JAHZAR010000038.1:13904-16797 GCA_019423835.1 Clostridiales bacterium
CGATTACTCTCTGGAAATGCTGACCATGTCCCAGGAATTCCTCTCCGGAAAATACATGGAGGACACAGAGGTGTGGGGAAGCATGTCCGACGAAACCTGGGACAACTACACAGACTTTATGGTGGAATACGGCGTCATCGACGAGGCAATCCCTGCCGCCGACTGCTATACCAACGAATTCCTCCCCGGTGAGGCAGAATAAGCTCTGACCCTGCCTGCTTTCCGGCAGGGCAGGCCGGTTCCCCATCACTGATGCAGTCAGCTCTGCGCTGAGAAAGGATAAATAGATGAAGTTAGAAATCTCTGACCTGGCTTTTTCCTATGAGGACAGGCCCCTGTTTTCCTCCCTCTCCCTCTCTGTGAAGGAGGGGGAGTTTGTGAGCATCCTGGGCCCCTCCGGCTGCGGAAAGTCCACAATCTTAAAGCTCCTCACCGGAGTTCTTCAGAAGGAGTCCGGCTCTGTCCTGGTGGACGGAAAGGAGCTGACAGGAGCCGGAGGACATTTCGCCTACATGCCGCAGAATGATCTCCTCTTTCCCTGGAAAAACATTCTCGACAATGTATGTCTCTATGGCAGGATCCACGGATCGATGGATAAGGCGAGAAAGGAGGCTCTGGACAATTTTCCGGCCTTCGGCCTTTCCGGTTATGCGTATAAATATCCCGGTTCTCTCTCCGGCGGAATGCGGCAGAGAGCGGCTTTTTTGAGAACCGCCCTGTGTGAAGCAGACATTCTCCTGCTGGACGAGCCCTTCGGCGCGCTGGATGTTATCACCAGAGGCGAAATGCAGGACTGGCTTCTGACTATGAGGGAACGGCTGAACCGCACCGTCCTTCTGGTCACCCACGATATGGATGAGGCCATCTACCTGTCCGACAGGATTCTCATATTGAACGGCTCTCCTGCCCGCATTACCTGCGAGATCTCTGTTGAAGAAAAAAACAGAAGCCGTTCCTGGCTCTATGAGCAGGGCAGCCTCCGCCAGGCTATCTACCGGGAAATCATAAAGACAGGGGGGAAAGAAAATGAGACTGTTTGACGCCCATGCCCATATGGGAAGTGAGGAGGAGCTTCTCTCCAGAAAACGGGAGAATATTGCCTCCCTCGTCTGCGCAGGAACACCTGAGGAAGCCGATCGCCTTATGCTTCTCTGTGAACATTCTCCATTCTCCCCGATTCTTCTGCCCGCCCTGGGCCTCCACCCGTGGCAGGCAGGAAATGTTTCCTTCAGGGACATGGAACCCTGGCTTCTCGAAGCCCCCGTCATCGGTGAAATCGGCATGGACAGTGTCTGGTGTGACGTTCCTCTCCCTGAGCAGGAGCGGGCCTTCTGCGCCCAGCTGGAGCTGGCCAGTGCTCTGAAAAAACCTGTGGTCCTCCACACCAAGGGCCAGGAAAAAAAGATCGCGGGGCTTATCAGGAACTATGAAAATACCTACCTCGTCCACTGGTATTCCGGGGTGGAGGGACTCTCCGAATTTCTGGAACTTGACTGCTACTTTACCGTCGGCCCTGATGTCTTTTACAATCCTCCCGTCCAGAGGGCTGCCCGGCTTGCGCCTGAAAACCGCCTTCTTGTGGAGACAGACGGGTGTCCGGCCGTCAAATGGGCCTACGAGAACTTCCGGGCAGGGGAATTTTCCGGGCAGGTTTCCCTGCCTGACTGGCGGGATGTACGCGGGGTTCTGGAGCACAGTATCCGCAAGACAGCTCTTCTGAGAGCAAAATCACAGAAAGAATTCCTGGAGGATGCAGGCCCGGACAGGGACTTTCCTGATGCCCCGGCAGAACATCTGGCCGGCATAATGGAACAGAACTTTCTGCGGTTCTTATCAAAAGAGAGAGGCTAACAGCCTCTCTCTTTCAGATCATGGACCAGCTCCACATAAAATTCTCTCACGTCGAAACCAGGGATATTCTCCCGGTTCAGATCGATCATATCTCCGTGGGAGATCCCTCTTTTTCCTCTGGCTGTCAGAAAGCGGAAGCGTTCTCCCCACGGAAAGGAGCTCTCCGCCACCAGCCCGTCATTGGGCCCGTCAAAATACCGGACCAGGGCATGGGAGAAGTTGAGCGGAAATCTTCCGCCGGAGGCCCGGTTCAGTTTGGAGCCCACGCTCTGATAAAAGACCCCGGGACAGTCGGGTACCTTCTGGTTGAAGTCTTTTAAGGCAGAGGCCGTCAGATCAGTGACTGCTGCCAGAAAGTCCGGCTTATCGTCTCCCAGCTTTCTGAGGGCGCTGTTGTATCCGGCCGCAACCTTATCCTTTACTGGCTTTGGAATTTCATTCAGGAGATAATCTGCAAACACACAGCCTCTGTGGGGAGTATTGATTGTAGTGAGAGATGCCGCATACTGATCCATACCGAGAACACTCAGGGCATAGCGGCAGTCCAGGCCGCCCTTCGAGTGGGCAATGAGATTAAATTTTTCACAGCCTGTCTCCCGGGAAAGCTCCCTGATTCTTTCTAAAAGTTCCCTGCCGCTGTCAGCCACCGATGCGGCTGACTGGTGATTTCCGTAATAGATGACAGCCCCGTTTTCCTCCAGCTCTCTTGGAATCCTGCCCCAGTAGTTAAAGTACTTGAAATCCCGGAAAAATACGCCGTGCACCATGAGAATCGGATATCTGGTGGCGCAGAGCCTCTCCTCCTTCCTCTCCCTGTTTCTGAGTATCCTCATACTCTCAAACTCTGTTTCCTCCCTCACAATCCGGATCAGGCGAATCAGAACCAGCAGGTTTACAACGGGAATCCATCCGCACAGGGCGCCGATGACTCTCCATTTAACTCCAAGCTGAAAGGAAGAAAGATAGATTCTCACCATTCCATTCCAGAACACAACTGCCTCCGCCAGAAATACGGCAAGGATCTGCCAGAAAAACAGCCAGA
>JAHZAR010000038.1:16807-22317 GCA_019423835.1 Clostridiales bacterium
TTGCCCCGTACAGAGTAAAGAATACGCTGGCTGTGGCAGATATTAAAAACAGGGTCAGCAGCTCACAGCCATTCCCGCAGCGCCTGAGTCTGGACGTTGGAAGGCTCCTGTTGGCAAAGGAGGGAAGAAAATTGGCCAGAAAAAAAACCGCTGCCGCTGCCGCTCTCCACAGTTCCCCCATCTCCGGCCAGAGCGCACCTGCCAGAACAGTGTTGGCTGTCAGAAAGATACCCGCTGAGTAGACAGTGCGGACTCCGTACTTTGTAAGCTGTTTCATGTCCCCTCCTTTTTATCTGCCTTTTCCTTATCTGCCTTTTCTGTTTCCCCGGCCAGGCAGCTTCCCTTACTTCTGTCCTTCTGCCATATACGGGCCAAGAGCTTCCCTGTCCTGTACAATCAGGATCTTTGCATCCCTGCCGGCAGTTATGAGGATCGTTTTCACAAGCTCCTCCGGAATCCCGATACAGCCCGCTGTGTAGGTGTCATCCTTCACTTTCGGGCAGTGGAGGAAGATGGCAGAGCCCCGTCCGGGAACACAGTCTGCATTGTAGTTTAAAACCAGCGCGTAGTTGTAGCATGGCCCCTGGTTCTTTAAAACCTCCGCCGACCGCCAGTCCGCCTGAACCTCACCGGCCTTTACATACTGATTATAATATCTGCTTCCCACATCATCCACGAAGCAGTCCCCATCCTGAACCTGCCGGTAGGGAATCTGACTTCCCGGATCCTCCTTCAGCCCAAAAGCCATGGTAAACGAGTAGAGGCCGGACGGTGTTTTCTTATCCCCCTCCACCTTGTCTGCCGTGATTCCGGCCCGCCCGCAGGTTCCCCGCGTTCCGAACACCTCTGAAAGCCGGCCGTCTTCTCCCCTCTCATAGTACCAGAGCGTGAGACTGCTCTGATCCGCCCCGTCTCCCACTGCCAGGATCAGATGATCCGTCTGCTCTGCCGCAGTCAGCTGATTTACGTCAAACCCTTCCGGCAGATACTCAGCCAGAGCTGTCTCCCCTGTGCCGGTCTTCTCTGCTCTGCTCAAGTCTCCCGGCCTGCTCTCAGCAGCAGGGCCTGAGGCAGCTGCCTGACCTGCCAGAGCCGTCACATTCCCTGTCCCCGCTGCTGCGAAAACAGCTGCGGCAAGCACAAGACCTGCATATCCTCTTCTTCTCATGTTCTGTCTGCTCCTCTCCTGTTTTATCTGTTCCTGCCACATCTGTGCGGCGCACTTGCATCTCTCCCGGCCTGCTCCGCCTGCTGACTCAGGCATTCCCCTCACCAGCCCGTTTTCTCCTCCCCGGTCACAGAGAACAGGTCCCGCCGGCGGTTTCTTTCCCGGCCCTCCTTCCCTGCCCCGGGCCCGCTTCTCTCAGCTCTTCCCTCTGCATCTCTTCTCTCTCCAGCTCTTCCCTGGCGCTTCTCCTGACCATCCAGTCTGCGATGGCAAACATCAGGGCAATGCATTTGCAGGAAACATACTCATTTCCATAGTTGATGTCCCGCCCATGGAGAATCCCGTTTCTGTAGGGGATATAGATCGGCTCCGTATTTGTTTTCAGACGGTTCTGGTTAAACTGAAGCTTTAATTTAGAAAGCCCCTCGGTGCAGCCCACCAGGCAGTCCCAGGGATCCACCGTGGTAGCCGCTGTAAAGAACCCCTTTTTTCTTGTGTAGTCATTGACTGCCCCGTCAATGATAATCAGCGACAGGGGGACGCTGGCGTAATATCTCCCCTCCGCATGATCCTCAAAGCACTGCCTGATCATGCCCTCACGCATGGCAAAGGAGGGAGAGGCATTCAAAATATGCTCCACCTGCCTGGGAGCCTCTGTCTTATAGTACTCAATCAGGATGCCCTGGGCAGCCTCTATTCCCTGTTCCTCAAAGGTCTGGTTTGCCCTGTGAACCAGCTCCTCGCTGATGGTATCATAGGCACACCAGCCATAGTCGGCAAACCGCTGGTTAAAAACAGGCCCCTCTTTAATCAGGCTCCCGCAGCAGCCGCAAGTTTCTTCCGTCATCTCATCTCTCCTCCTCAAATCCTGGACAAGGAGAAGGCGGTGTCAAGGGCACCGTCTCCTGTGCCGTCTGGTTCTATGATAACACAGCAGGGTGGGTTTGTGAACTCCCATCCTTTCCTCTGAATACAGTCTTGCCTCAGCCTTGCTGCCTGTCCGTTCTTCCTCTCATCCTCTCCAGATCTGTTTCCATAGAGACGCACTCAGCAAATCTGCCGTTCCACAGAAAATGATAAAAATAGCCGACGCTCTCCTCTTTTTTTCTGCCGGCCGTCCATTTCCCTGTTTTCCGAGCAAATTGCTTCTCAGCCGCTTTTCTGTATCTGAAAAACAGACAGCGCTGCTTCCGGATTTCGATTCTGATTTCCGAAAGCAGCGCTGCCTGTTATACTGTCATCTATGGTTTTACTACAATGTTGATAATCTTGCCCGGCACATAGATCTCTTTTACAATGGTGCCTGTCAGCTTATCCTTCACTGCCTCTTTTCCTGCTGCTAGAGCGGACTCCTTGCCGGCGTCAGCCGGAAGTGTCACAAGACCTCTTGTCTTTCCGTTAATCTGAACGGCGATCTGGATCTCGTCATCCTTCATGGCTTCCTCATCGCACTCCGGCCATGTGCTGTGGAATACGCTGTCTGTTCCGCCGAGCTCTCTCCACAGCTCCTCGCCCAGGTGAGGAGCAAACGGTGCAAGGAGGACTACGAAGGTCTTTAAGGTCTCTCTGTCAATTCCTCCCTCTTTCTTGGAAAGCTCAATCAGCTTGTTATTGTACTCCATGAAGCCGGAAATCACCGTATTTAAGCTGAACTGCTCAAAGCGCTGCTCAATATCGTAAACCAGCTTATGGCGCAGCTTCACCATTTCCTTTGTCTCCCTGATGTCCTTGTCCTTGCTGCTCATAACCAGGTTGTAGAAACGGTTTAAGAAGCGGGAAACGCCCTCAATTCCGCGATCGTCCCACTCTGCATCTAACTCCGGCGGTCCTACGAACAGCTCGTAGAGGCGCAGAGAGTCACAGCCGTAGTCGCGCACCAGATCGTCCGGGGAAACCACGTTGCCCTTGGACTTGCTCATCTTAATTCCTTTCTTTCCTGTGATCATTCCCTGGTTGAACAGCTTCTTGAACGGCTCGTCAAAGTCGATCACGCCGATATCGTACAGGAACTTGGTGTAAAAACGGGAGTACAGCAGGTGAAGCACAGCGTGCTCCACGCCACCGATGTACATATCTACCGGAAGATATTTGTCGGCCTTCTCTCTGGAAACCAGCTCCTTGTCATTTTTGCTGTCCACATAGCGCAGGAAGTACCAGGAGGAACCGGCCCACTGAGGCATGGTGTTTGTCTCTCTCTTGGCCGGCGCGCCGCAGCACGGACAGGTGGTGTTGACCCACTCGTCAATGGCAGCAAGAGGTGACTCTCCCGTTCCTGTCGGCTGGTAGCTGTCCACCTCCGGCAGTGTCAGCGGGAGCTGATCCTCCGGAACCGGCACATTTCCGCAGTTCGGGCAGTGGATAATCGGGATCGGCTCTCCCCAGTATCTCTGGCGGGAGAATACCCAGTCGCGCAGCTTGTAGTTGACGGTCTTTCTTCCGATACCCATTTTTTCAATCATCAGAGGAGCTTCCTTCTTTAATACGGAGGACTCCATTCCGTTCCACTCGCCGGAATTGATCATGGTTCCGCTTGCCTCGGTGTAGGCCTCGGTCATGTTCTCAATCTCTTTTCCGTCCTTTGCGATAACCTGGATAATCGGAATATTGAATTTCCTTGCAAACTCAAAATCTCTGTCATCGTGGGCCGGCACGCACATAATGGCTCCTGTTCCGTAGTCTGCCAGTACATAGTCAGACAGCCAGATCGGAACCTTCGCCCCGTTTAGCGGGTTGATAGCGTAGGAACCGGTGAACACACCTGTCTTTTCCTTATCCTGAAGACGGTCTACATTGGACTTCATGGAGGAATCGAAAATATATTTCTCAACAGCCTCCCTGGTTTCATCCGTAGCCAGACTCTTGGCCAGCGCATGCTCCGGTGCCAGCACCATGAAGGTGGCTCCGTGGAGCGTGTCAGGTCTTGTAGTGTAGACGGTAATCTTTTCCTCTCTGCCCTCAACCGGGAAGTCCACCTCTGCGCCGTAGGACTTTCCAATCCACTCGCTCTGCATCTTTTTAACCTTCTCCGGCCAGTCTAACTTGTCCAGATCATTTAACAGTCTCTCTGCATAGTTTGTGATCTTTAACATCCACTGGCGCAGGTTCTTCTTGGTGACAGGAGTCCCGCAGCGCTCGCAGCAGCCGTTTACAACCTCCTCATTGGCAAGGCCTGTCTTACAGGAAGGACACCAGTTGATGGGGAACTCCTTCTCATAGGCAAGGCCCTTCTTAAACATCTGCACAAAAATCCACTGAGTCCACTTGTAAAAGCTCGGATCCGTTGTGTTGACCTCCATATCCCAGTCATAGATTGCAGCAATCTCATTGATCTGGCGTTTAATGTTCTTTACATTCTCTGCCGTGGATTTTGCCGGGTGGACCCCCATCTTAATGGCATAGTTCTCTGCCGGAAGTCCGAATGCATCCCATCCCATGGGATGAATGACATATTTGCCCCGCAGAAGCTGATAGCGGCTCCACACATCAGAGATTACATATCCTCTCCAGTGTCCTACGTGCAGTCCGCTGCCTGACGGATATGGAAACATATCCAGGCAGTAATATTTTTCTTTCTTCCCGTCATTTACATTAATCGGGTTCTTTGCCCAGTTTTCCCGCCATTTTTTCTCAATGGCGGTATGGTTGTACTGTGCCATCTGAATTTTCCTCCTTTTGTTTTATGCGCAGAACCTGACCGGTCAGAGCCTCGGCAGTCATTCCTGCCATCTTTTTTCTTTCATGGAAATCAAAACATCCATTTCCTGTGAAATACAAAAAGCCCTGCCTCTCTCTGCTGGTTCTGCATAGAGACGCAAGGCTTGATCCTCTCGCGCGGTACCACTCTATTTCATGCTGTCTGCATGCTCTTACGGGGGAAACTGCCTGGCTGCTGCCCTGAGCGTTCCGGCCAGGCGGCAAACTTAAACGGCATTTTCTCCTCACCGCGTAACGGGCGGCTTCCGGCTCTGCCTACACAGGGAACAGACCGGTTCCCCTTCAACAGGCTACTCCAAGGCGAGTTCAGCTCCCTTTGCCAACTGCCTCGCACCCTCCGGCAGCTCTCTGATGGTTCCAGAAGCCTACTGCTCCTCTTCACGGTATTTTTGCTGTTTCTAAATGTAGCACACTTGCCCCGTCCTGTCAAGACTCTGGACGGGATGCAGGGCGGAAGCTGGCAGCTACATTCTTCTCCAGGCCCCTGCTGCCAGGACTGCTCCGGCCAAAAGCAGCAGGCTTCCCGCAAAAAAGCCTCCGGACAGTCCCTGTCTGGTACAGACGCCCCTAACCGGTCCCAAGATTATGCCTGCAGCAGATATAATCATATTGTAGGCTGACAGGGAAG
>JAHZAR010000039.1:0-11110 GCA_019423835.1 Clostridiales bacterium
GGTAGAACGCTAGCTTCCCAAGCTGGAAAGGCGGGTTCGACTCCCGTTATCTGCTCTTTTTATTTGCCCCTGTAAATACTGGATTTTTCCTTTGTTTACAGGGGTTTTCGCTTATACTGAATGCGCTTCGTTTCGAGCTTCGCAAGTCCTCCAGCCGTCTCCAGTCAGTTCCCATTCCTGTTTTTAAAAGATTCATGTGAAAATTCTTTCTTTTCTCCACAGATTGTCGTAAAATAGAAAAAATTAAAAATACTCTGAAAGGAGCCATTGTATGACAAAAGAAGAACTTACTCTGGAAATTATTGACCGGTTAAAGAAGGAGTACCCGGATGCGGGCTGCACCCTGGACTATAATGACGCCTGGAAGCTCCTGGTCAGTGTCCGCCTGGCAGCCCAGTGTACGGATGCCAGAGTGAATGTGGTGGTGAAGGATTTATATGAGAAATTTCCGGATGTGAATGCACTTGCGGAGGCGCCGGTGGAGGAAATTGAGGCGATTGTGAAGCCCTGCGGTCTCGGGCACAGCAAGGCAAAGGACATCAGCGCCTGCATGAAAATGCTCAGGGATCGATTTGAAGGCAGGGTTCCTGACAGCTTTGACGCTCTGCTGTCTCTGCCCGGTGTGGGGAGGAAAAGCGCCAACCTGATTATGGGCGATGTGTTTGGAAAGCCGGCGATCGTCACCGACACCCACTGTATTCGGCTGGTGAACCGCATGGGGCTTGTGGACGGAATCAGGGAGCCCAAAAAGGTGGAGATGGCACTCTGGAAGCTGGTTCCCCCCGAGGAGGGAAGCGATTTCTGCCACCGCCTTGTCTACCACGGCAGGGAGGTCTGTACAGCCAGAACAAAGCCTCACTGTGACAGATGCTGTCTGTCCGATCTGTGTGCCAGGATAGGGGTGTAGGAAAAACGGGAAGTTCTGGATTGTTGAAATTAAACATAAATTTTTGAAGCGATCCGCCTCCTTGCCTCGTTTCAGAATACAGAAGGCTCCCGACTGCCCTGAGAAACAGGGCGGACAAATCAGCCGGCAGAACATGCAAGAAAAGGATAAAAGAGGAAGGAAGAAAGACAGAAGAAGGAAGTATAATGGAAGGGATGAAAGGAGAGCAGCGGACAGCTTCCGCACAGGCAGGAAAACCGGAAGGAGCAAATCAGTCAGAGGGGCAGGAGACAGAGATGAGAAATAAAAGAGAGATGGACGAGAGGAAAGAAAGAAGCCATACGGACAGCGGGGAACAGCAGGAAAAGGACAGAGGGGTGGAAGCAGAAGCAGGAACGGCAGAAACAGATACAGAACAAGCATTCTTTGCGAAAGAGAAAAGCGAAGAAGAGATGGCACAGGAGCTGGAGGCGTTTCTGAATCAGCCGCAGGAGCCAAAAAAGAAGAGGCGCTCTCCTCTGAGCGCGGTAAAAAATATCAGAAACTGGTCTCCGAAAAAGAAAAAGCGCGGTGCGGCAGTTCTGGCCGTGGCAGCGGCAGTTCTTGTGTTCCGGGCGGTGGCGGGAGGTAAAAACAGCGCACCGGCAGTTGCGTCTATGCCGCTTGGGAAGGGAGAGGTGGTTTCAACCCTGTCCCTGACAGGGCCGATTTCCGGCACGGACAGCGCCGACGTGGTTTCCAATCTCCACGCGGAGGTGCTGGAAATCCGTGTGAAGGAGGGCGACCGTGTGGAGGAAGGCCAGGTTCTGGCAGTCCTGGACCGCACAGATGCCCAGAAGGAAGTGGATATTGCCCAGAATTCCTATGAGCTGGCTGTCAGCGAGTATAATGAAAACATCCGCGACACGAGAAACGGCTATGAGAAGGCGGTGCAGGACTACAATACAGCTAAGCTGAATTACGACAGAAACAAGGTGCTGTTTGAGTCTGGCGCTGTCTCCTCTGCTGAGTTTGAGGCTGTAAACAATGCGCTGAACGATGCCAGGAGAGAGATGGAGGGCTATACAGTGGAAAACGGCCAGGCAGTGCCGGATAAGTCTTATGAGCTGAAGGTGCAGTCTGCCCAGTTCGAGCTGGATCAGAAGAAGAAGGATCTGGAGGAGACAGAGGTGAAAAGCCCCATAGCGGGAACGGTGGTGCGCGTAAATTCCAAGGTAGGCCAGTTTGCAGACAAACCGGAGGATGAAAAGCCTATGTTTGTAGTGGAAAATCTCGATCAGCTTGAGATGGAGCTCCAGGTCAGCGAGTACTCAGTCGGGGATGTGTCGGTAGGGCTCCCAGTGGAAATCACAGCTGATATTCTGGACGGCAGGACGGTGAGGGGAACAGTTTCCTCCATCTCCCCGACCGGGGAGGAGAAGGCAGGAAGCGGGTCCACGGAGCGAGTGGTTCCCACTACGGTGACGATTGACGATCCGGAGAGCGGACTGATTGCAGGAATTACGGCCAGGGCCACGGTAGTGACGGAGAGGGCTGAGGATGTATTTAAAGTTCCCTCCTCTGCAATTCTCACAGGGGAGGACGGAGAAAAACAGATTGCAGTTTTGAGAGAGGGGACCAATCTGGTCCATCTCGTTCCCGTGACAACAGGAGTCGAGAGCGATCTGGAGACCGAGATTGACGCAGCTTCAGGGGAAGCGCTGACAGAGGGAATGACCGTGCTTCTGTCTCCTGAGGGGCTCTCTGAGGGAATGGAAGTGATGCCGGTATGATAAGAGCAAAAGAAAGCTGTGAGGAGAAAGGAAAAAGAGAAAACGCGGCAGGACGGGCTTCCTCTGAGGGCGGAGGGCTGAGGCTCAGCCAGGCAGCCGTCAGGGCCGCCAGAAAAGCCCGGGAGCTGTTTGCGGCCGGCAGAAAAAACTGGCAGCAGGCCGGGACAGGGACAGATGAGCTGATCAGGGTTGTAAATCTGTGCAAGATATACGATACAGGGGCCATGAAGGTTGTAGGCCTCAGGAATATCAACCTGACCATAAGGCGGGGCGAGTTTGTCGCCATTATGGGGCAGTCAGGCTCAGGCAAATCTACTTTCATGAATATTCTGGGCTGCCTGGACCGGCCGCTGATCGGCCATTACTATCTGGACGGCATCGATATTAATGCCATGGATGACGGGATGCTCTCCCAGATCAGAAATCAGAAGATAGGCTTCGTATTCCAGTCCTTCAACCTGATTTCCAGGACTACGGCCAGGGAAAATGTGGAACTTCCCATGACCTACGCCCATGTGCCGAAGCATGAGAGAAGAGAGCGGGCTATACGGCTGCTGGAGCGTGTGGGACTGGGGGCAAGGACAGAGCATATGCCCAATGAGATGTCCGGCGGCCAGCGCCAGCGGGTAGCCATTGCCAGAGCCCTGGCCAATGATCCGCCTCTGATTCTGGCAGATGAGCCGACCGGAAACCTGGATACGGCGGCCTCTCTGGAGATTATGGAGCTGTTTTCCGAGCTTCACAGGGAGGGGGCTACGGTGGTTGTCGTCACCCATGAGGAGGACATTGCAGCCTTCACGGAACGCGTTATCCGCTTCAGAGACGGGCGGATCATAAGCGACGAGAGGAGGGGGAGGGACAGCCGGGAGAAGAGCGCACCAAGGGAGGTGGAAGAGTGTTAATTGAAAATATGAAGATGGCTTTTTCTGCCCTGCGGGCGAACAAGCTGCGCTCCTTTCTGACGATGCTGGGCATTATCATAGGAATCGGTTCCGTTATCTCCATTGTCTCCATCGGAGATACCATGAGGGGACTCTTTTCCAGCCTGTACAAGGATGTGGGAGTGACACAGGCCTATGTGTCCATCGGCTACTGGGTCGATGATGTGAGGGAAAGCGACTATTTTACGATGGATGACCTGGAGAAAATCAAGGATGTATTCGGGGATCAGATCGCCTATATTGACAGTGCCATGGGTACTTCGGCGGAGGCTGTGTCGGGGCCTGACAAGATGGAGTTCGACTATGAAGGAATAGACAGCAATTACATCGATGTGCAGCCGGTAGATGTTCTGTACGGAAGATATCTGAATGAAGCTGATATTAAGGGAAGAAAAGAAAATGCAGTGATTGACATTGACACGGCCAGAAATTTCTTCCACACAGACAATGCGGTGGGCAAGCAGTTTCGGACTGTACTGTTTGGGGAGGTAAAGGAGTTTACGGTGGTGGGAGTCTATAAAAAGGAAATGAGTCCCTTTCAGAAGCTGATGATGGGAGTCAGCGAGGAGAGGGGCTCAGCCTTCATCCCGTGGACACTTCTGACCTGGCCTAATGACCGGTTTTACGGCTGCCGTCTGTATGCAGATGAGTCCATGTCCTCCCAGGAGCTGACCCGGTTTTACGACAACCTGGCCTTCTATGTGGCAAAGCTGAAGAACAGAGAACCGGAAGACTGGATGGTTCAGACGGCGATGGAGGAGATGGGGCAGGTGGATTCCATCATGTCCGGGCTGTCGGCAGCAGTGGGAGGGATCGCGGCGATCTCTCTGCTGGTGGGAGGAATCGGCATTATGAATATTATGCTGGTGTCCGTGACGGAGCGTACCAGGGAGATCGGAATCAGAAAGGCTCTGGGAGCCAGGACGCGGGATATCATGATCCAGTTTCTGACAGAATCTGCCATTCTGTCGGCCTGCGGAGGGATCATCGGGATCCTGATCGGCTCAGGACTTGTCGTGGCTGCCGGAGCAGCTCTGGGAGTTCAGGCTGTGATAAAACCGACTGTGGTAATTCTGGCCGTTTCATTTTCAGCAGTGGTCGGAATTTTCTTCGGCCTATACCCGGCCAGAAAAGCGGCACTGGCCAATCCTATTGACGCACTTCGCTACGAATAGGAACAGACAGCGCCAAAGATTCACAGGAGGAGGCGGCGGGCAGAAAAATAAGATTCTGCCCGCCGCCTTTTTCTGTCCCGGAAAGTCTTCATACTCCTGCTTTTTATGTGAGCAGGAGTGAAAGGAATTTTACGAATTTATGAAAATTTTTATAGCCACTCGATATTTATTAAATTGTATGTTATAATAAAGCGATATAATGAATTACAGCAGGGAGTGGGTATATGCTCAATGAAGAAAAAATCAGACTTATGACAAATATGGCCATGTTTGAAAAAAAGAACGGAAAGGCCATGAACTCCGGCAAAAACTATTTCAAGAGCGATTATATCAGCCGCAATATGATACGCGGTTTTTTCAGCTATACCATAAGCTGTGCGGCAGTTCTCTGCATCTGGCTGATTTACAGTATGGAAGAGTTTTTGAGTACACTCTCCTTTGAGGGGATGATTGGCCTTATCAGAGGCTTCGTGATTTACTATGTCATTGGGCTGGCTGTGTATATGGGGCTGGTGTATGCCATTTATTCGAGGCGCTACGACTACGCGTCGAAGAATATCAGGCTTTACACGGCAAAACTGAAACATCTTGACAAGCGGTACGACTATCAGAACCGCTCGAGAACTCTGGCAAAGGAGGACAGGTGGGACTGCTTGTATTCAAGGAGCGCCTCAGGATATTTTATGCGAAGAACAGCCAGATTGTGATTCCGGTCCTGAAATTTATAGTTGCGTTTACCGCGTTCTATCTGATAGGGAAGAACACCGGTTTTGTGGAAAAGCTCAGTTCTCCGCTGGTTGCGGTGGTCATGGGGCTGGTGGGAGCGGCAGTTCCCTATGGAGTGACGGCCTTTCTGGCCGGAGGCTTCCTCATGGCCCAGCTCTTTTCCATCTCCCTTGAGGTGGCGGTGATCACACTGATTTTTCTGATGGTCGTGGTGCTCCTGTACTATGGATTTCAGCCGGGGGACAGCGTGCTGCTGCTGGTGACGCCGATTATGTTTTTCTTTAAGATCCCGTTTGCCGTTCCTCTTCTGGTGGGACTGGGAGGAAACATGCTCTCGGTCATTCCGGTATGCTGCGGGGCATTTATCTACTACGTGATTCTTTACGTTAAGCAGAATGCCAGCGTTCTGGCCGGCAGTGCCCAGACAGAGCTTACGCAGCTTGTGATTCAGCTTGTAAAGAGCATTGTCACCAATCAGGCCATGCTGGTCATGGTGGCAGCGCTGGCACTCTGCATTCTGATTGTGCATATTATAAAGAATATGTCAGTCAATTATGCATGGGGGATTGCAATTGCAGCCGGTGTCATTGCCCAGCTTCTGGTCATTTTTATCGGTGATTTCCGGTTCAATGTATCGGTGTCGGTGCTGGAGGTTACCGTCGGCATGGCTGTGTCGGCGTTCATCGCTGTGATTTACCATTTCTTTGTCTTTGCGGTGGACTACACGCGGACTGAATACGTCCAGTTTGAGGACGATGATTACTACTACTATGTGAAGGCTGTGCCGAAAATCGCCGTTTCCAGGCCGGATGTGAAGGTACAGAGAATTAACACGAGAAGAACCCCAAAGCGCAGGGAGTGATAAAGGAAGAAAGAAGGAGGTGAGAGTATGGCAGAATATCTGAAAGAGCTGTATTCGTGGATTGCGTTTGTCCCGAATATGACGCTGAAAAACCTTCTGGAGATTGTAATAATCGCGTTTGTAGTCTATGAGGTTCTGGTCTGGATTAAGAATACGAGGGCATGGACCCTTTTAAAGGGAATTCTCTTTATCTGTGCATTTGCCCTTGCGGCTGCCGTACTGGAACTGGACACCATCCTTTGGCTGCTGGGGAAGGCATCCTACATTGCCATCACGGCGCTGATTATTATATTTCAGCCGGAACTCAGACGCGCTCTGGAACAGCTGGGGAGCAAGAATGTTCTGACCGGACTGTTTGCCAATGACGACGGCAAGGTGAAGGAGACCTTCAGTGAGAAGACAATTAATGAGCTGACAAGAGCCTGCTTTGAGATGGGCAAGGTTAAGACGGGGGCCCTCATGGTGATTGAGATGGAAACCCCTCTGAGTGATGTGGAGCGCACCGGAATTGAGGTGGACGGAATCATCACAAGCCAGCTCCTGATCAATATTTTTGAGCACAACACTCCTCTTCACGACGGAGCAGTGGTCATCCGCGGCAACCGGGTTACAGCCGCCACCTGCTATCTGCCCCTGTCCGACAATATGGACATCAGTAAGGATCTGGGCACGCGCCACAGGGCGGCTGTCGGGATCAGCGAAGTGACGGACAGCCTGACTCTTGTGGTTTCGGAGGAGACGGGCCATGTGTCCGTGGCTTCTGGAGGAAGGCTGATCCGTGTCTCAGACGCGGATGAGCTGAAGGAAATCCTGTCCAGAGCTGTGAAGCGGGAGGAAACGACGGCTGCCAGGTTTAAGATTTGGAAGGGAAGGCGGAAGAATGAAAGAAAAGCTGACTAAAAATGCAGGACTCAAGCTGATCTCGCTGCTCTGTGCCTTCCTGGTCTGGCTTGCCGTTGTCAATGTGGCAAACCCGGTCCAGACAAAGAGCGTGGAGGTCCCTGTCTCGATTACGAATGAGTCCGTGCTGGAGAGCTCCAATCTGACTTATCAGATTGATGGAAAGAGCACTGTGACAGTTCAGGTGAGCGCCAGGGCCCGGGACATTTACCGGTTCAGCGCAGATGACTTCAGGGCTTACGCGGATCTTTCAGATCTCTACACGGTGACGGGAGCCGTTCCGGTCACCGTGGAGATTCTGAACGATGAGGAATATCTGGTGGGAAATGCGGCCTTTGCAGGGGCAAAGTATGAGGTTAAGGCGCCTGGAGTTGTCCATATTAAGACAGAGGAACTCCAGACAAAGCGTTTCTCTCTGACTTACCATCTGACGGGAACTCCGGCAGGCGATGGCGAATATGCTCCCGGCCAGGTGAAGATGAATCCCGACTACGTGTATGTGAGAGGTCCGGTGTCCCTGATCGGGCAGATCAGCAGTGTAGGAATCGAGATTGATGTGGAAGGAAAGGACAGCGATCTGTCTGGAACGGCATCACCGAAGTTCTATGATGCCAATGAGAATGAGCTGCCCTTAGGCGATACGGTTACAGTTCTGGGCGGAGATATTTCCTATGAGCTGACTATGCTGAAGGTAAAGACCCTTGCCCTTGACTTCCAGGTGTCAGGCGAGGTGGCGGACGGATACAGGATGACGGGGATTGACTGCGATGTGACGAATGTTTCCGTGGCAGGCCTGCGCTCCGTGCTGGCCAATATGAACACCCTTCCGATCCAGAGTCCGGAGCTTTCCGTGGAGGGAGCGACAGCGGACAAAGAGTGCGAGATAGACCTGGCAGATTATCTGCCGTCAGGACTTGAGCTGGCCGGGCTGGACAATACCATTGTGAAGGTGACGCTCCAGGTGGAGCCCCTTCAGAACAGAGCCTACACAGTCAAGCAGGAGGACATTGAAATGACAGGAGCCTCTGACGAATACAGCTACAAGCTGCAGGGCTCAGAGGTCAGGATTACGGTTCGGGGACTGAAAGAGGATTTGGACAGTCTGTCGCCGGACAAGATGAACCTGTCAGTGGACGTGTTAGGCATGACACCGGGAACCCATACAGCGGTTCTCAAGTATCAGCTGGACGAGGCATATGAAATGATAGGCATTCCTTCGGTGACAGTGGAAGTCACAGAGAAGTCAGAACATTCTTCCACAGGCATCACCGCGGGAACGGAAGCAGGAGAGAGAGCAGATCAGAATACTCAGGAATCTGCTCAGTCCGGGACAGCAGGTGCAGACAGCGCCGGGGAGAACGGACAGGAATAGACAGGCTGCGGCAAAAGACAGCTCTTCTGCCGGCGGCCGGAAGGAAATAACACAGGAGAAGTTTTATGGTTAAGGCAAAGGTAAAAATCAAGAATACCAGCGGGCTCCATCTGAGACCGGCAGGGATTCTGTGCAATGAGGCTGTAAAATACCAGTCACAGATAACATTTAATTACAAAAACAGTTCATCCAATGCAAAGAGCGTGCTGAGCGTTCTGGGGGCCTGCATAAAATGCGGAGACGAGATCGAATTTATCTGCGAGGGGAAGGATGAAGAAGAGGCACTGTCCGCCATGCTAAAGGCAGTCAATGACGGCCTGGGCGAATAACAGTTGTCATATAGAAGGAGGAATAGGAAAATGGCATCAGGAACAGGAGCATCTGCCGGTATCGGCATCGGAAAGGTTGTAATTCTTAAGGAAGAAGCTCTCGTAATCAGGCGCGAAACAGTGGCTGATGCTGCGGCAGAAAAGGAGCGCTTTAAGAAGGCTGTGGAAAAGAGTATCGAGGATACACAGGCTCTGGCTGCTGATATGGCAGAGAGAATTGGAGAAAAGGAAGCGGAGATCTTAAATGGACATCTGATGCTTCTGCAGGATCCGATGATGACCATGGAGATAGAGGGAAAGATCGACGGCGAAAAGCTGTGCAGTGAGGCGGCTATCGAGGATGTATGCACTATGTATGCAGACATGTTTGCATCCATGGACGATGAACTGATGCAGCAGAGGGCTGCTGATATGAGAGATATCAAGACCAGAATGCAGAAGGTGCTTCTGGGTGTCAAGTCAGTGGATGTATCTGCCCTGCCCAAGGGAAGTGTTCTGGTGGCAGAGGATCTGACCCCGTCTGTCACAGCCGGAATCAATCCGGAAAATGTAACCGGAATTGTGACAGAGCTCGGGGGCCGCACCTCTCATTCGGCCATTCTCTCCAGGGCTCTTGAAATCCCGGCTGTAGTAGCTGCCGCAGGCATCTTATCCCAGGTAGCTGACGGTGACGAGATTATTCTGGACGGAGAGAGCGGAGAGATTTTCGTGAAGCCGGATGAGTCCGTGAAGAAAGAGTATGAGGCGAAAAGGGCTTCCTACCTGGCGGAAAAGGAGGAGCTTAAGAAATATATCGGCAAAGAAACGATCACAAAAGACGGCGTAAAGGTTGAGGTGGCAGCCAATATCGGGCGGCCGGAGGATGTGGAGCGTGTGCTCTCCTATGATGCGGAGGGCATCGGACTGTTCCGCACAGAGTTCCTGTTTATGGATCGCACCTCCATGCCTACAGAGGAGGAGCAGTTTGAGGCATACAGGAAGGTGGCTGTTGCCATGAATGGAAAGCCGGTGATTATCAGAACTCTGGATATAGGCGGAGATAAGGAGATCCCTTATATGGGGCTGAAAAAGGACGAGAATCCGTTCCTGGGCTACCGGGCAATCCGCTTCTGCCTTGACCGGAAGGACGATATTTACCGCCCGCAGCTTCGCGCCCTGCTGCGCGCCAGCGCATTCGGAGCCATCAAGATCATGGTTCCGATGGTAACGTGTGTGGAAGAGTACCGGGAGGCCAAGGCTCTGATTCATGAGATTATGGCCGAGCTGGATCAGAAGGGAATCGCCTACAATAAAGACATTCAGGTGGGAATCATGGTGGAGACGGCGGCTGCTTCTCTCATGGCTGACGTGTTTGCCAGGGAGGTGGATTTCTTCAGTATCGGCACCAACGATCTGACACAGTACACCATGTCTGTGGATCGTGGAAACGATAAGGTATCCTACCTGTACTCCACCTTCAATCCTGCTGTTTTGAGAAGCATCCGCCATATTATCGAGTGCGGAAGAAAAGAGGGTATTATGGTCGGAATGTGCGGGGAGGCAGCCAGCGATCCGCTGATGATCCCGCTGTTAGTGGCATTCGGATTAAATGAGTTCAGTATGAGCGCCTCCGCTGTTCTGAGAGCCAGAAAGCTGATCACAGAGTGTGACAGCAGAGAGCTTCAGGAGATGGCGGACAAGGCTATGAGCTTTGTGACCGCTTCCGAGATCGAGAGCTTCATGAAGGACTTTGTAGAAAAACATTTCCGGTAATGGACGACAGCCGGCAGGCCAGAGACTAGGAGAGTGGTCTGCCTGAAGAATTTGCCTGGATGAGGGATGAAAGAAAAGAGGTGCTGCATAATTATGATTGTAACTGGTACAACTATAATTATGCAGCCTTTTTGCTTTGCAGGCCCCCGGATTTCCTGCAAAGCTATGATGTTGCAGCCAGGGCTTTCTGAGGAAGTATGCGCTGCACGGGGACAGGGGGACTGCCTTCGCAAGGCGGGGGCAGGCCGCCCAGGGGAACAGGGGATCCCCGAATAACATGTACGTGAGGATGAAAGAAGATGATTGTTTATCTGATATGCTATCTGGCCTCTTTTCTGACGGCCATGATGGGGCATTACTATTTTTCAGGAGTTTTCCTGATAGGCGCGGCCGTT
>JAHZAR010000039.1:11120-13989 GCA_019423835.1 Clostridiales bacterium
CTATGTGAAGGAGTTCAGAAGAACGGGGAACTGTATCCATCTGAGGGGCATTTTTTCTCTGTCCTGGGTGGGAGGGCAGGGAGTTTCCTGCCTGAAGCTGAGCCGTCTGGCAAGGGACTGGAGCCTGATGACATGGCTCTGCTTTCTGGCAGCCTTTCTCGGTTTTTATCTCACCTATGAGTTTTTTGAACGAAGAGGACAGAATAACTATAACAGCTATGCCGCCAGATGGAAGGGACAGAAGCGCTGGCATGATTTCCGCTCCTGTGAGGAGCCGGTGTTTGTGTGCGCTGTGGCCATAGCCGTCATTTCCCTGCTCTGCTTTGCTGCGGAGGCGGTAATTCTCGGATACGTGCCGTTCTTCCTCAGGGGAGTGCCTCACGCATACTCCTACTTTCATATTACAGGAGTTCATTATTTCACCGTGTCCTGTGTGCTGGTACCGGCACTTACAGTTATCTTTTTTCACTCTAATGGAGGGCGGGACAGGTTAAAGACGGGAATTCTGATCGGTATGGATGTGATATCAATCCTGATTCCGATTCTCTGTGTCTCACGGTTCCAGCTGATTCTGGCAGTGGCTCTGGCGGTGATCACCTATCTGATGATGGATGTTCATATTGACCCCCTTCAGATGATGACAGGGGCGGCAGTGCTGTCTGCGGCCATGGTGATTGCCTATGTGGTTCTGACGATTGCCAGAAGCCATGATGTGGAGTATCTGAACGGAATCTTTGAGATGAAGAACAGCGGGACGCCGATTTTTATCACACAGCCCTATATGTACATTGCAAACAATTATGATAATTTTGACTGCCTGGTAGGGGCTCTGGCGTCAGGGTACAGCCACAGCTTCGGACTTCGGATGCTCTTTCCGCTCTGGGCTCTGAGCGGACTTAAATTTCTATTTCCGCCGCTGACAGCTTTTGAGCTTTTCACGACCAAGGAGGAGCTGACAACGGTTACGCTGTTCTACGACGCCTACTATGATTTCGGGATAATCGGCATTGTGCTTCTGGCCTGTGCGCTGGGAGCGCTGGCTTTCTGGCTGACGGATATGGTGAAGCATATCAGAAACCCAATCGGGTATCTTCTGTATGCCCAGATAGCCGTGTACTTTGGTCTGTCCTTTTTCACCACCTGGTTCAGCAATCCGACTACCTGGTTCTATCTGGCCCTGACAGGGGCCGCGGCAGTATACGTAGAGTGGCGCCGGTAGGAAAGCATCAGGATAAACATCTGTAATATAAAAGTACTGAGAGGAGAGGAAGTTTATGATTTCAGAAAAAATGCAGCCACTGCTCAAAAACAATTCGGCTATCAGGATGATGTTTGAGGAAGGAAAAAAGATGGCCTCTGTCTTCGGGGCAGAAAATGTGTATGATTTCAGTCTGGGAAACCCAAGCGTTCCGGCGCCGAAGGAGGTGGAGCAGGCGATTATGGATATTCTGAGAGAGGAGGACTCTCTGTTTGTCCATGGCTATATGAGCAATGCAGGGTATGAGGATGTGAGGGAGGCGATTGCACGATCCTTAAACAGACGGTTTGGCACAGCCTTTCACCAGGACAATATCCTGATGACGGTGGGAGCGGCCAGCGGGCTGAATGTGATCCTGAAAACTCTCTTAAATCCGGGGGAACAGGTGATTGCCTTTGCTCCGCATTTTGTGGAATACGGCTCCTATGTCCGCAACTATGACGGAGAGCTGGTGGTGATTCCGCCGAATACGAAGGACTTTCAGCCCAACCTTGCGGAGTTTGAGAAACGCATCACGGAGAAGACAAAGGCCGTGATTATCAATACGCCAAACAATCCCACTGGTGTGATCTATTCGGAGGAAACGCTGAGGGCGATGGCGGACATTCTGGAAAAGAAAGGGAGAGAGTTCGGACACCCCATTGTACTGATCTCTGACGAGCCCTACAGAGAGCTGGCCTACGACGGGGCAGTGGTTCCCTTTGTGACGAAGTATTACAGAAACACCGTTGTCTGCTATTCCTACAGCAAATCACTTTCCCTTCCCGGAGAGCGAATTGGCTATCTTCTCATTCCGGACGAGATGGAGGAGGCCAGGGATGTCTTTTCGGCGGCGGTGATCGCAAACCGCGTGCTGGGCTGCGTCAATGCTCCGTCTCTGATGCAGCGGGTGATTATGAGATGCGTGGATGCCGAGGTGAATGTGGATGCCTACGACAGAAACCGCAACCTGCTCTATAACGGACTGAGGGAATGTGGTTTTGAGTGTATCAAGCCGGAGGGAGCATTTTACCTGTTTATGAAGACTCCGGCAGACGAGAAGGAATTCTGCGAGAAGGCGAAGGAGCATCATGTGCTGGTGGTTCCGGGAAGCTCCTTTGCGTGTCCCGGCTATGTAAGAATTGCCTACTGCGTTTCCTATGAGATGATTGAGAGATCGCTTCCGGCTTTCCGGGCAATTGCAGAGTATTACGGACTGACGAAATAGGACAGGGAAGCGGGCATAGGGCAGGACAGAGAGTGTCTGAGCGTTAAGGCAGATTATGAGGGATTGGCAGAGTCAGGAGGCTGGCATATGGAAGAGGCAAAGCGATATCTGAGAACAATTCTAAACATTCTGATTCCTCTGGCGGGAATCTATCTGGTGTGTTTTTGGGGACCAAAGCTTCTGGGATTTTTTATTCCCTTTGTCATTGGCTGGATTATTGCGCTGATAGCCAACCCTCTGGTCCGGTTTCTTGAGAGACGGATGAAGATCGTGAGAAAGCACGGCTCCGCACTGATTATTGTGGGGGTTCTGGCACTCATTATTCTGCTTCTTTACCTGGTGATCGGAAAGCTGTATACGGAGAGCAGAGACTTTATCGGAGCTCTGCCGGCCCTCTATGAGAA
>JAHZAR010000039.1:13999-22134 GCA_019423835.1 Clostridiales bacterium
TGGAAAACGGGGGAAGGCTGTTTGAATTTCTGCCGGATGAGTTTCAGGAGACAGTGGCAAGGGTCACGGAAAATCTGGGAAGTTACATGGGAGAGATTGTATCAAAGGCAGCTGCTCCGACCGTGGAAATCGCTGGAAATGTGGCAAAGGGGATCCCGAATGTGCTGGTGAATACTGTTATTACGATTCTCTCTGCCTATATTTTTATTGCGGAGCAGGACCGGATGGTGGAATGGCTGAGAGGAATCCTGCCGGAGTTTATCCTCCGGTATATAGCCTATCTGAAGAAAGATGCCAGGGGACTGATCGGGGGGTATTTTCTTGCACAGTTTCGGATTATGTTTGTGGTAGCCGCAATTCTGGCCGTTGGCTTCCTGTTTCTTCATGTAAGCTATGGCCTTGTCCTGGCTGTTCTGATTGCGATCCTGGACTTTCTGCCTGTGTTTGGGACAGGGACAGCGCTGTTTCCCTGGGCGGCGGTCAAGCTCTTTACCGGAGACTATGCCTATGCGGCAGGACTACTGCTTCTCTATGTGGTTACTCAGGTGGCAAGACAGCTTATCCAGCCGAAAATAGTCGGAGATTCTATGGGGTTGCCGCCGCTGATGACGCTGTTTTTGCTGTACCTGGGATTTAAGGTGAAGGGACTGGCCGGAATGATTCTGGCTGTGCCGATCGGGCTTGTGTTCATCAATTTTTATAAATACGGGGCTTTTGACTCCCTGATCGAAAATGTGAAAGCCCTGATCCGGGATATCAACGAGTTCCGCCGGGGAGGCAGGGACGGGCAGCAGTGAATGACTTGGCTGGTTACGGCTTCCTGGCTCGCGGCGGAGCACCGAAGGACTTTTTATAGGCCCTCAGAAAGGCAGAATAATTTTTAAAGCCGCAGCGGTAGCAGGTTTCCGTTACCGAAAGGCCGGAATCCAAAAGGGTTCTGGCCATCAGGAGACGCTTTTCATTGATGTATTCCATAAGGGTATAGCCGGTCTCCCGCTTAAAAAGCCGCATCATGTGGGAACGGCTCAAAAAAATGCGGGAGGCCAGCCCATCAATGGAAAAGTCAGCGGCAGGATTTTCGCAGATGAGGCGCATCAGCGAGAGGATGGAGGCGTTGGGACAGACGGCCGTCAGGGGGACTGCCTCCCCGGACTGTGCAGCTCTGTTCAGATAGATGAGAAACTCCATAAGCAGCAGGCGGCGGAGGAGAACATCACAGAAGCCCTGCTCTGTGCAGGCCTTTTCCAGCCTGAGAAGGGACTCAAACAGGCGGCTGTTTTTCATGGACGGCAGGCGCAGTACATAGGAGCGGGATTCACCGGCAGAGGAAAACAGGCGGGAGAGTTTCCCGCCTCCCCCTTCCCCGGAGGCCAGAAAATCAGGAGAAAGGTAGAGAATCAGCCGGCTGTAGGGGGCCCCCGGCTCTATCTCCGGCCTGTGAATGGAGTAATGGGGAACCAGCACAATGTCATAGGGTTCCAGTGTGTAGGAGATGCCCTCGATACTGTAGCCGGATGTGCCGCCAAGAAAGATGACTGCCTTGTCAAAATCGTGATAATGGTAGGCAATGGGAGTCCTGACTGGCTGGGTCAGGCGGAACAGGCGGAATTCTTCCGACAGATAGCCGCGCTTTTCGTATTCCTCCTCTGATAAATGGGAAAATGAGCTCAAGCAAAAACCTCCCTGCATTTTATGATAGTAAAATTATAATGGAAATACAGCACTAAATGCAAGATAAAGAGCAGAAAACTTATATTATTTGTGTATATTGCGGTGTAAAATAAAAATAATGGAGAGCTGAGGTGCCGTCTCATCCACAGGCACATATCAGATTCCGGCTGAAGGGAGGAGTTATCAATGAAGGCTGTACTTGAAAAATATCACTGTATGGGAAATGATTACCTGGTTTTTGATCCCAATAAAAATGAGATGAAACTGGGGGAGAAACAGGTCAAGATGCTCTGTGACAGAAACTTTGGCATCGGTTCAGACGGAATTCTGGAGGGGCCGATACTGGACGGAGAGCAGATGTATGTGAAAATCTATAATCCGGATGGAAGCGAGGCTCCGAAAAGCGGAAATGGAATGGGAATTTTTGCCAGATATCTGATGGATGCGGGATATGTGCAGAAGACAAAGGTATCCTGGATGACGCTGGGCGGGCCGGTGACTGTGTACTATCTCAATGAGGAGGGAACCCGGGTAAAAATATCCATGGGAAAGCCTACCTTCTGGAGCGATGAGATACCCGTGACAGGGGAGAGGAGAGAGATGGTAAATCAGACCATGGTATTCGGGAAAATACCGTATATAACTACCTGCCTGTCCATCGGAAATCCGCACTGCGTCATCTGGATGAATGAAATCTCAAAAGAGCTCGTCTGCCGGATTGGAGAACATTCAGAGAATGCCCCCTGTTTCCCGGAAAAGGTGAACACCCAGCTTTTAAATGTTCTCGACAGGACAAACATCCAGATTGAAATCTATGAGAGAGGTGCGGGATACACGCTGGCATCAGGAAGCTGCGCCTGCGCCGCTGCCTGTGCGGCAAACCGCCTGGGCCTTGCCGATCGAAATATGTATGTGCACATGCCGGGAGGAATCCTTGAGGTGGAGATAAAGGAGGACGGAGTAGTGTACATGACCGGAGAGGTCGGCTATATCGGAAATATGACCCTGGGCTGTGAGATGGTGGAAAAGCTCAGGAAGGCTGGGCTGTCCTGAGATACATCGGGAGATTCCGGCAGAACTGCGGGCAGAAATCCACAGACAGAAATTGATAAATAGAAATTGACAAATGGAGACACCGCTGTTATAGTAAAACAAGAGCGAGGGAGCTTTCTGAAAAGGGAGCTCTCTCTTTTATTATATTCACAGGGAACGGTATTTCCCATAAGAGGTGCCAAAGTGCGCAGGAAGGATAGCATAAAATGAAAAATGATAAAAACACAGGGGAAGGGGCTGAGAAAAGGTGGAGTTTGAAAAGCAGGAACAGGACAAGGCGATGGGGAGAGACATCGGACAGGAAGAAGAGATCGTAGAGCTGGAGGAGGAAGCAGAGGCTGAGATGGACAGGGAGATGGTCCTGGAACAGAACAGGGAAACCGCTGATATTATTAAACTGCAGTTTTCTGATCTGTGCGGACGGCTGAAATCTGTGGAAATTTCCGGAAGGGGAAACCGCGGTTGGGAGAGGCTGGAGGCCGTGGAGGAGGCGGCGGTGACAGGGGAGACTGTGGAGCGGGATACAGCAGGCACAGGAAGGAAAAGCGGCAGCGGGCGCAGAGAGCTGGTGTTTCTGAAGCCGGAGTGGGATACGTGGCTTCCCATGAGCTGGGAGACGGGAACAGGCGACGCGGCCCGGGTTATCTGTCAGGTGACAGACCGGGAGGGAAACCCCATGTGGGGCGATTCCAGAGAGGTTCTGAAACGAGAGCTTCTCCGCCAGGAGAAGGAGGGGCGTACCTTTCAGTTTGGATTTGGCTGCGAGTTTTTCCTGTTTCACACCGATGAGGAAGGACGGGCCACAACTGTCACCCACGAGACAGCCGGGTACTGTGACGGAGGAATTATCGATCTGGCAGAAAGTGTGCGGCGCGATATGCTGTTAGGACTTGAGGAAGCAGGAATCGAGGTAGAGTATGTGACCCATGGCTGCGCGCCCGGACAGCACTTTTTCCAACTGAAAGCCCGCAGGGGGGTACAGGCCGCAGACGAGTTGCTGGCGTTTCGGGCCATCATACGCAGAACTGCAAAAAGCCATGGCCTTCATGCTTCTTTTATGCCCAAGCCGCTGAATGGATTCGGAGGATCCGGGCTTGAGACAGAGATTTTACCTGAATTTTTAAAGGAGTGCCCGGGAGAGGAAAAGCAGAGGGAGGCATTGTGTCTGGGAGCGGCAGAACGTCTCAGACAGCGGCTGGGAGAGCTGGCTCTTGTGACAAATCCTCTGGTAAATTCCTACCGGCGCCTGGCGGCTCTCAGAGCGGAGGGAGCTGGCAGAGAGGACTTTGTCCATGTATCGGAAAAGGGAGTTCAGTTTTTCCTCGCTGATTCCTCCGTAAATCCCTATCTGGTCCTTGCGGCTGTGCTGGCAGCCGGATTTGGGGAGCAGGAGGTGAGGGGCCAAACAGTGGAGAACAGCAAAGGGCAGGGAGTTCCGTCTACGCTGGGAGAGGCGGTCTTTGTATTTTCAGAGAGCGCAGTGATGAGGGAGCTGCTGGGAGAGCGGCTGTTTTCCTTTTACGCAGAAATGAAGCTCCAGGAGTGGAAACGGCACATTTCATGGGTGAGCGACTGGGAGCTTCGGGAGTATCTTTCCAGATATTGACAGACAGATTTTGCGCATCGGGGCGGCCAGTGGGAAAGGCAGAATACAGGCTTGGGACAGAAAGGTGGAGGGCGTGACGAACATTATTGTGGCTTTTGCAAGACAGGAGGATGGACGGAAAATAAAGAGTATACTGGTGAAAAGCGGGTTTCCGGCTGTGACTGCCTGCACCTGCGGGGCCCAGGTGCTGAGCCAGTCAGGACTGCTGGGTTCCGGCATCGTTGTCTGCGGCTATCGGTTCGGTGATATGAACTGCAGACAGCTGAGGGAGCAGCTGCCCGACCGGTTTGAGATGCTGCTGGCTGCCTCGCCGAGCCTCTGGAGCGGTGAGAGGATGGGGGAGATCGTCTGCCTTCCTGCACCGTTTACCGTGAAGGATCTGGTTGGCACGGTCAGGATGATGGAGCAGATAGCCGTGCAGAAGGAGAGACGGCTGAGGAGCCTGAAGCGGGAGAGAAGCGAGGAGGAAAAGCGCCTGGTGGCTGAGGCCAAACGGATTCTGATGGACAGAAACCGGATGACGGAGCCCCAGGCACACCGCTATCTGCAGAAATGCAGCATGGACAGCGGAACCAGCCTTCCGGAATCTGCAGCCATGGTGATCCGCCTGTACCGGCAGAGCTGACGGGACAAGGGCCTGAAAGATCAATCGCAAAGGGCAGTAAAGAAAAAAATATACCAGGAAGGAATAAACAGGAGGAAAAAACATGAAATTTACAAAGATGCAGGGACTGGGCAATGACTATGTATATGTGGACTGCTTTAAGGAAACTGTGGAAAATCCGGAAAAAACAGCCGTTTTTGTGAGTGACCGCCATTTCGGAATCGGTTCGGACGGCCTGATCCTTATTAAGCCGTCCAAGGTGGCAGATTGTCAGATGGATATGTACAATCTGGACGGCTCCAGGGGAGCCATGTGCGGAAACGGGATTCGCTGTGTGGGAAAATACGCCTACGATCACGGGATTGTGCCGGCAGACAGGAAGGTTCTCACCGTGGAAACGGCTTCTGGGATCAAAACGCTTACGGTTAAGGAGGAGAATGGGAAGGCCGCCAGGCTAACTGTGGATATGGGAAGGCCAGAACAGACCTCAAAGGTTCCGGAACCCATTGAGGTGGATGGAAATGAATACCAGTTTATCGGTATTTCTATGGGGAATCCCCATGCGGTTTTGTTCGTGGATGACACAGCCTCTGTTCCTCTTGAGAACATTGGCCCGAAATTTGAGTGTCACAGAAGATTCCCTGACCGTACGAACACGGAGTTCGTTCAGGTAGTAGACAGAGGACATATTAAAATGAGAGTGTGGGAACGGGGCTCAGGGGAGACCATGGCCTGCGGAACAGGGGCCTGCGCCAGCGCAGTGGCCAGTGTCCTGGCCGGATATACCGACACAAAGGTGGAGGTAGAGCTTCTGGGGGGCTGTCTGACCATCGAGTGGGACAGAGAAAAGGATACCGTGTATATGACCGGGCCGGCCGTGGAGGTATTTAGCGGCGAGATTGAGCTTCCTTAAAATCCCCATCACTCTCTTTGAGGAAAGGCCACACCTTTTTCTCTGTTTTTCATAGAATAAATTAGAACTGCCGGCTGGCATCCCCTGAATCTTAGCCCGGAGGCGGATCAGGGCTGCCAGAGAGGACGGAATGGAAAAGAGCGGCCGAAAACGGCAGCAGCATACATTCCGGTACCGCCTTCCGGCACAGAACAGAAAGGAGCCTTTCTCTTAATATGAAAAAGAGAGTTGTGATAGATGCGGGACACGGTGGAACCAGAGATCCGGGGGCTGTGTATTTTGGAAGACAGGAAAAAGACGATGTGCTGAGGCTGGCCCTGGCAGTAGGCTCGCTCCTGGAGGATCGGGGGTTTGAGGTAGTTTACACGAGAGTCAGCGATGTATATGACACGCCCTATGAGAAGGCACAGATGGGAAACAGCGCGCAGGCCGATTATTTTGTTTCCATCCACAGGAATGCAGCAGGAGTACCCGAAAATGCATCAGGGATTATGACACTTGTTTATGCGGATGAGGGATTCCGGGGAATTCTGGCAAGAGAGATCAATGAGGAGCTGGCAAAAACTGGTTTTCAGGATCTGGGAGTAGTGGAGAGACCGGGACTGGTAGTCCTGAGAAGGACGCAGATGCCGGCTGTCCTTGTGGAGGCCGGATTTATTGACAATCCGGAGGATAACCGCCTGTTTGATGAAAAGTTTGAGGAGATCGCAGCGGCAATCGCCACGGGGATTGAGAAGGCGGCTGCCAGAGATGAGAGAGAAAAGCCACCTGTGTACCATATGGTACAGACAGGGGCCTACCGAATGCGGGCTCTGGCGGAGCAGCAGCTTATTCAGCTTCAGTCTCAGGGCTATCCGGCCTATCTCGTCTACGAGGATGGATATTACAAGGTGAGAGTCGGCGCTTTCCTGAATCTGGACTATGCGGCGGCTCTCGAGGCAGAGCTGAGGGATAACGGATACGCCACCATGATAGTGAGAGATTACAGCACAGAGGATAAAAAGAAGATGGAGTCTTCCATGTAAGAGGGAGGGCGCTGCGGCAAAGGTAAGGCGGCAGCGCCCTTTTCGATGGCCGGAATCGATGGTCAGGAATGGATTGGCAGGAAGGAGGACAAACTGGACAGAGAAGGCAATTTTTAGTAAAATGAATCATACGCACCAGGAGAAATGGAAACTGGATCAGAAAAAGAGAACAGAGACTGAGAAAACAGGCCTGAAACGGATGAAAGAGGACGGAGCAGATGGCCTGGCAGACAGTAAAAACAGTGAGAAAGGGAGCCGGGAAAGACAGATGAAGAGCGAAGAAAAGAAGAGCGGAAAGCTGGAGCGGATGAAGGAGCTGATAGGGATTCTCCGGGAGGCAGGACGGGCCTATTACCAGGAAAGCCGGGAAGTAATGAGTAATTTTGAGTACGATCGGCTCTATGATGAACTTCTTAAGCTGGAGCAGGAGACAGGTACTGTATTTGGAAACAGTCCGACACAGAATGTGGGCTATGAGGTGGTCAGCGCCCTTCCGAAGGAGAGACACGAAAGTCCGATGCTCTCATTGAACAAGACAAAGAGTGTGGAGGAGCTGAAGGAATGGCTGGGGGAGCAGAAAGGGCTCCTCTCCTGGAAAATGGACGGTCTCACGATTGTCCTGACCTATGAGGAGGGAAAGCTTGTTAAGGCAGTGACCAGGGGCAACGGAGAGATCGGCGAGGTGATCACAAACAATGCGAAAACGTTCGTCAATGTTCCCATGACTATTCCCTACAGGGGGCAGCTTGTGCTCCGCGGAGAGGCAGTGATCCGGTATTCGGATTTTCTGAAAATCAATGAGGAGATTGAGGATGTGGATGCCAGATATAAAAATCCCAGAAACCTGTGCAGCGGTTCTGTGAGGCAGCTGAACAGCCAGATCACGGCTCAGAGAAAGGTGAGATTTTTTGCATTCAGCCTGGTATCTGCCGACGGGGTGGATTTTAAAAATTCCAGGGAGGAGCAGTTTTTATGGCTGAGGTCCCAGGGCTTTGAAACGGTGGAATACCGCCTGGTAACGGCAGATACCCTTGAGGCGGCTGTGGCATATTTTTCCGAGGCTGTGGAGAAGAATGACGTGCCGTCAGACGGGCTGGTTCTGCTGTTTGACGATATTGCCTATGGCCAGTCTCTGGGAAGGACAGCCAAGTTCCCGAGAGATTCCATTGCTTTTAAATGGGCGGATGAGCTCCAGGAGACAACCCTTTCCTATATTGAGTGGAGCGCGTCCAGGACAGGGCTTATCAACCCGGTGGCAGTATT
>JAHZAR010000004.1:0-64952 GCA_019423835.1 Clostridiales bacterium
CAACAGCAACTCGTTTATCTTATCACAACCCGCTGTATTTGTCAACAACTTTTTTTATTTTCTTTTTGGAAGCTTTCCGAAATCCTTTCAGATTTCCCTCAAACTTCCCGGCCGCTCTCAGCGACGCGTTATATCTTATCACAACTCCACATCCGTGTCAAGCACTTTTTTGAAGTTTTTTAAGATTTGTTTTTCGTCTGTCCCCTGGGAGCACCCCTCAGGCATCTCTGTCTGTCAGGACAGCTGTTTCAGCGCTTGTCTCACGCTGGATTAAAATATACCACGGCGAGCAGAAGTTGTCAAGGGAATTTGTATCATTTTTTTAAACAATTTTTCATTTTCAGGCTGTTCTACCATATATGCCTTTTTTTTTACCCTTCTTCTACATCTTGTGGTCTGTGAAACAACTGTATTTACAGGCTTTCTGACTAAATTGTTTTAATTGATTATAAAATATATATTGTTTATTAAATTTCTTTTGGCTTTTTCAATCTGTCTGTTTCCCCCTTTCTCTGTGAAACTCAGTTATGTTCTGATTCCATACTCCTATTATTCTCCCTCCCTTTTCCTTTTATTCACAGATTTTCCTCACAATTTCGTCTGTGCCTTTTATGAGGGCAACCTGCTGTTCCTGAATGATGCCGTCCCTTGTCCGATACCGTTCCGAGGCAGTGCGCTCCTGCCCGGAACGCATTTCACCGCGGAAAATCCTCCTCTGTATTTTCCGCCATATAAAAACTGCCCTGTAAGGACATAACTCCCCACAAGGCAGCTATTTCATTGCAGCCTGCGTCTGTTTTCTGCAGTCAGAGGCTCACTTCCTCTGTCAGCCTAGAAGATTCCTGCTATCAGCGACATAACAAATTTAGCCAGCAGATTATTATCATACAGGAATGACAGCCAGGAGCTGGACTCTATCATGCGATTCAGATGCATTCCCCACTCTGTGGCTGAGAAGGCAGTGACAAACAGAAATGCAAGCCACATGAAGATCAGTCCCTCCAGGCCTCCCAAAGCGGCTCCGGCCAGCTTATTTACTCCCGACAGTATCGGCAGCCTGGCTACTATATCCAGACACCTGGCAATGATTTCCAGAACGCCGAAAATAACAATAAACAACAGAATATAGACAGCCAGGTTCATAATCTGACTGACCAGATATCCCGTTACATATCTGGAAAAGGTATCTACCCCCATTAGGCTGTAAACCTCATGATTGTTGTTTTCCAAAAGCTCTGACTTAAACAGCTTCGGCAGTTCAAGCTCCTCGATCCTCTGCCTCTGGGCCGCCGGGGTATCTGTATCTGCACTCTCATCCATGCCAATCGCCTGGCGCACCGCCTCCTCTACCGTCTGATATACCTCTGTATTATTTCTGAGGTATGAGGTCACCTGAGGCACAGCCATATTGACAGCAACCAGCGTCACCGCCAGGGCAGCAGCAGAAACCGCCATCCGTATAAATCCTCTGTAATGTCCTATTAAAACCATGGCAGCAAGATAGACTGCTGCTGCAATTGATAACCAATTCTGCATATTTAAACTTCCTTTCAGAAGAAGGAACAGGCCTTCTTTTCCTTCCTTACAGCACCAGCTTTTCTATGATTTCTGCTACTCCGTCGGCATCATTAGGCGGCGCAATATATGAAGCACATTTTTTTATCAAAGGATTCCCATTTTCCATGGCCACCCCTACCCCCGCCAGTTCCACCATGCTTCTGTCATTTTCTCCGTCCCCAAAGGCCATCGTCTGGCTCACCGGGATTTTCAGCCGCCTGGCGAGACGGCGAACAGCCTCTCCCTTTGTGGCCCCCTCCCCGTTAATCTCCAGATTGTTGGGCATGGACGAGGTAACGATAATGCCCTCTATCTGGGCCAGCTCCTGGCGGACTCTCTGCTTCGTGTCCCTGTCATATCCCTTAAAATAAATGTTCATTTTATCGAGAAGGGGCTGTTTTTCTTCCAGGTATTCCCTGAGCGACGGCAGCGGGTCCCTTGTCTCCCGGATGAGCCTGCAGATTTCCGGCCGGATTTCATAGTACTCCAGCGTATCGAGAAACCGCCGGTCTGCCTTTCCCCGCCCCTCTATATAGCAGTCATACATGAGAGGAAAATCTTCGATCCGGTTAATCACATGCATCGCCTTCTCCCAGCAGAGTCCCCGCCGTTCCAGGATCTCTCCTGTCTCTGCATCCTGTATACATGCACCGTTCGTCAGGATCGCGTACCGTATCCCCTCTATCCTGCGGACAGGCTCCGGGATTCCCTCAAAGGTACGCCCTGTGCATGGCACTATATAGATCCCTCTCCTAATGCACTCCTCCAGCACCCTTCGGCTGCGCTCTGAAAGATTCTTATCCGATCTCAGGAGGGTTCCGTCCAGGTCAATGGCAATCAATCTGATGTTCATAGCTGTCCTCCGCTTTCCTTCTGCGCAGGCAGAAAACTGTCTGTAAGCTCTGCCAACGTCCTCCACCTGCCTCAAAGAGTATTTCCCTTATTAAATAAATGCCCCTCCCGGGCCGTTCAGGCCGCAGATGGGGCATCATCTGTATTCGATTCCTTCCGGCCTTCTGTGTTAGTCGAAGAAATGCTTCTCCTTTAAAATCAGAAGTCCGTCCTTATCATATTTAGATGAGAAGAATCCACCGAAGGAAGGTTTCTCCGCACGGTCTGCAGCTTCTTCGATCAGATCCTCTGCGGTTTCTCTGGTCAGAGGAATACCATCCTCCTCCATCATCTCTGCCCGCTCATACAGGGCCAGCATACTTTTTCCTGAGATACTGCAGTCAATTTCAGATGCATATTTGCAGGCATACTGGGCAAATTCCTCCACATCCATCTGGCGGTCATCGCCCTCTTCCCCATAATCATCCTCGTGTCCGTCCTTATCCCAGTCTTCCTCATAGGTCTCCTGATAGCCGCCCGCTTCATCCTCATCCCGGTAATCATCCTCATAGTCACGGGCTGGCTTTTCATCGGAGCGGAAGTCCTCATCGGAATAGTATCCATCGTCATCCTGGTAGCTGCCATGGTCTCCGCGATCCTCTGCGCTGTCATAATCTGACTCACCGCGGCCATTTTCCTCTGAGTATTCATCTGGTCCGTCATCCTCTCCGCCTGCTGCTCCAGATGCACCCGCAGCCTGCTCCATTCTGGCCGTTTCAGCGGTATATTCTGCCAGGCGCTGTCTTTCCAGTTCAGCGTTGATTTCTGCCTGGCGGCGCTCCTCTTCCCTGCGCTTTAAGGCCTCCTGCTCTTCTCTTTTTCTGGCGGCCTCTGCTTCGTATTCAGTTCTCCTGCGCTCTTCTTCTGCCTGGGCCTCGGCAATCCGCCTTCTCTCCTGCTCTGCCTCATATTCTGCCTGACGGCGGGCAGCCTCCGCCGATGCAGCAGCCTGTCTTCTCTTTTCTTCCTGCTCTTCCCGATCCTCCGCTCTCTCAGAAGCGCGGCATCCGATATACTGGAATTTATCTGCCAGCTCCGGATTTCCGTTGTGCAGCCGCTCCATCCTGAGCGGCGTGTCAATCAGAACCACAATCATGCCGCTCTTGTCAGCCTCCATCAGCTCACTGAGATCTCTGATAGAAAATTCATCCAGATCTGCGGCATGCTCCACGATCAGATCCTTTCCCACCAGCCTGTCTGCCACTGAGAAAATCCCTCTTCTGTTCAGGTTCTGAGCACTGATTTTGGCAACCGGGCTTTTAGTTCCCAGCTCCCTGTGAATTTTCTTCAGAGAATCAAGGGCCAGCGCCAGACCGCTCTGGGGATCATCCGCCTCAATCATCAGATGATTGCTCTCACTCTCCTCCGGCTCTAAATCCCAGTCCTCGATAATGGTCTCCTCTTCCTCCTCATAGGCCCTGGCAATCTGCTCCTCCCTGGCTGCTGCACTCTCCGCCTGGTACCCATCTGTTTCTTTCTGAGAGGCCGCACTCTGCGCCTGAAGCTCTGAGCCTGTCCACGCGGCTGCACCTCCCTGCCCCGCTCTGAAGCCTTCCTGACGGCCAGTCTCCTCCTCAGCGGCACGGGCTGCCGCCTTATCGGCCTGAATCGTTCTGACAGCTCTGATTCCGGCTGTTGTTCCGGTCTCTGCCTGTGTCTCTCCATCCATGTCTCTGCTGCTCTGTCCCTGCACCTCTGACGGCTGCCGGTTCATTCTTCTGATGTCCCCCAGGACTCTCGTTTCGCCCGCAGCATCTTCCTCATCCCGGTACTCTTCCTTCGGAATTTTGGCGATCTCATTGGCCAGATCCTGCTCTGCCTGTGCCTCGTGAAGCTCTGCGGAATCCAGATGGCGGCCGGCTCTTCTGTCACGGGGCTGCTCCTCCCCGGCTTCTTCAGGCTCAAAATCCTGATCCAGATCGTCATCCCTGTCCATATGGCGCCCTGAGCTGTACTCTTCCTCCACGGCTCTGAGCTTTTCCTCATATTTCTCGCGGTTTTCCACCAGATCCATCTGATATTTAGTCAAAGGCGCATACTTCTTTTTCAATTCCATGGCCTTGTCCACATATTTTCCCAGTCCGAAGAGAAGCATAATCTTGTCGCAGATGCGGACACAGTCCTCCTCACGTCCAGCCTGCTGGTAAAGCTCTGCCAGCTTGTAAAGCCACTTCTCATCCAACTCCTCCTGGCAGTAGCGCTCCAGTGACACAATCAGCTGATCCAGCGGAGCCTTCTTCGACTCCAGAATCAGGTACCGCAGCAGATTCTGTCTCGGATCATCCCCGCACAGCTCGCAGAACTCCCTGTAATACGCCTCAGCCTCAGGCACATTCCCCTCCCTGAGCGCAAGATCCGTCAGCTTAAACAGAAGTCCTCTTCCGCTTGGCGCCCGTTCAAAGGCAAGAAGCAGGATGTCCTTGGCCTCCTGATATTCCTCGTTTCTCTCATACACCTGTGAGATCGACGCCAGAAGACTGGTACTGCGCACACGCCTCCAGTCAATTCCGTCAGCAATCTTCATCGCCGTCTCATAATCACCCTTGTTTACCAGCTTTTTAATCTGTTCAACCTTTATGTTAAACTCGTACTTATCCATTTCTTTCGCATCTCCTAACACCTGACAGGCAGGCCTTCCTACTTAAAGCTCAGTTCTGCCTTCCAGCGCCCTGAGCAGAGTCACCTCGTCGATATACTCCAGATCGCCGCCGACCGGCACGCCGCTGGCAATCCTTGTCACCTTGATCCCAGTAGGCTTTATCAGCTTGCTGATATACATGGCAGTTGTCTCTCCCTCAAGGCTTGAGTTGGTGGCAATGATTACCTCCCTCACCTCTTCCTTCTGCAGCCTGGTCATCAGCTCCTTCAGCTTAATATCGCCCGGGCCGATTCCCAGCATCGGAGAAATAGCGCCGTGCAGAACGTGGTAAACTCCCTCATACTTGCCGGTCTTCTCATATGCTGCCAGATCTCTCGTGTTCTCCACTACCATGATGATGCCGTGATCGCGCCTTGCGCTCTCGCAGATGGGACAAAGCTCCTTGTCTGTCAAAGTGAAGCACTCCCGGCAGTAACGGACATTTTTCTTGGCATCCGTGATAGCCGATGAAAGGCGCTCTACCTGCTCAGCCGGCATGTTAATGATGTGAAAGGCCAGGCGCTGAGCGGATTTGTTTCCGATTCCGGGCAGCTTTGACAGTTCCTCAATCAATTTTGTTATCTGACTGCTGTAGTAATCCATCTTAGAACGGGAAGCCTCCGCCGAGACCGCCTCCCAGGCCTCCCAGGCCTCCGGTCAGCTTGGCCATAGCCTGAGAGCTCGCATCCTCCATCTGGCGGAACGCCTCGTTCGTGGCGGCCACAATGAGATACTCAAGCATTTCAACATCGTCCGGATCCACAACCTCCTGGGAAATCTTTACAGAGAGCACTTCTTTTTTGCCGGATACGGTAACTGTAACAGCTCCGCCCCCTGCAGATGCTGTGTACTCCTTCTCCTCCAGCTCCTTTGTCGTCTCCTCCATCTGGCGCTGCATCCTCTGCGCCTGCTTCATTAAATTTGTCATATTTCCGGGCATTCCTCCCGGGAAACCGCCACGTTTTGCCATGGTGTTTTTCCTCCTGATTTTTGTTTCTTTCTATGTTCTGTCTGTGTTTATTCTATTTTTGATCCTTTCGGATTTCAAATGGTATTTCCTGCCTTTCTCTGCCAGCCGCTCTAAGGCTCAACCTCCACCTCACAGTGGATCACCGACAAGTCCTCCTCGCTGACATAGGCTGTATTGACAGGGCCGGATGTTTCCCTGAGATGAGCCTTAAATTCAATGCTCTTCTGATAATTCTGCTCCACCAGAGAGCGAAGCTCAGCCAGAACACTCTCCCTGTTCACAATGGTATAGTAATTCACATCTGTAAATTCAAGGGAAAGACAGCCCTCGCCGGACGGTCTCGGCACGGCCTCCTGAAGAGCCAGGCGCACCGGCCCTCCCATCTGCCTTGCTATTTTTCCCAGCTCCTTTTTTACCATCATCAAATCCTCATACTGAGCCCTGGGAAGAACCACCGTTTCCACAGGCTGGCCGGTCTTTCCTGTATCCCCGTCACCTGTGCCGGAGCCGCTCCTGTCTGTTCCAGAGGAGCCGCCTGAACCGGCTCCCTCCCTGCCGTTCATCCCGCCTTCTGCACCAGTCCGGCCGGCAGCTGCAAGCGCTGCCAGCTCTGCCGGGGAAGGGATCTCCCTTATTCTGTTTTCCAGCTCAGCAATCCGCTGCAGCACAGAGTCAAAACTCTGTTCCATGGAAGGCCTGGTCAGCTTGATAAAGGCTATCTCGAGAAGCACCCGTTTCTGGCTTGCATACCTCATTTGTCCGGAGAGTTCTGAGAAAATCCTGATATAGCGCATCAGCGTATCTGCGTCCACCAGAGCAGCCTCCTCTTTCAGAAGCCGGATATTTTCCTCCGACATATCCAGCATATGCTCTGCATCTTCCGCCGACTGTACAATCAGAAGATTCCGAAGATACCAGACAAAGTCGTTGACAAACTGGGAAAGCTCCCGCCCCTGAATGATAATTTCTTCTATCCTGCAGATGCAGTCCTTTGTGCTCCCCTCCACAGCCGCCCGGAACAGCTCTGAAAATACGCTGTTGTCCACAGCTCCCAGAACCTCCAGAACATTGTCATAGGTCAGGGTTTCCCCGAAATGAAAGGCTGCGCACTGGTCGAGAAGGCTCAGGGCGTCTCTCATGGAGCCGTCCGCCGCCTTCGCCACATAGCGCAGGGCCCGCTCCTCCACCTCGATATGCTCTGCCGCTGTCAGCTCCCGGAGCCTGTCGGCAATTGTATCCAGAGAAATGCGCTTAAAATCATATCTCTGACACCTGGACAGGATCGTGACAGGAATTTTGTGTACCTCTGTGGTGGCAAGAATAAAAATCACATAGGGCGGCGGCTCCTCCAGCGTCTTTAACAGGGCGTTGAAGGCACCGATTGACAGCATGTGAACCTCGTCGATGATATACACCCTGTATTTTCCCTCTGTGGGGGGATACTGCACCTGCTCCCTGATTTCGCGGATATTTTCCACTCCATTGTTGGATGCGGCGTCTATCTCCACCACATTCAAGGAGGTGCCATCCATAATATGGCGGCAGGTGCCACACTCATTGCACGGGCTGCCGTCCGCTGGATGTTCACAGTTCACCGCTCTGGCAAATATCTTCGCAATACTTGTCTTACCCGTTCCCCTGGTTCCGCAGAACAGGTAGGCGTGGCCGATGCGCCCTGATGTTATCTGATTTTTCAGTGTCTTTACAATAGGATCCTGCCCCTTTACATCCCCGAAGGATACAGGACGCCATTTTCGGTAAAGGGCTGTATAGGACATGGCCTCTTAACTCCTCACTCTTTCATGGATCTATCTGTCGCCGAAGCTGATTCCCACTGCTTTTGCCTCCCGGATCATGTCGCAGGACGGATCAACGGTTTTCAGTTTTCCGGCAGCTTCAGACAGCGGAACTTTTGTGATCCCGTTGTTCTTTACCGCTACCATATAGCCGTATTCTCCCTTCACAATAAGCTGTGCGGCCGATGCGCCGAGACGGGTGGACAGCACGCGGTCATAAGGACAGGGCTCGCCGCCTCTCTGCATGTGGCCCGGAACCGTAACGCGTACCTCCTGGCCTGTCTTTTCCGTGATCTTTGCCCCCAGCTCATAGGCGACGGATGGGTATACGGGTCCCGTCTTTCTCTTCTCCTTCAGCTCCTTCTTGGAGAGGGCTGCATCTTCCTTGGAGATGGCTCCCTCCGCAACTGCCAGGATCGTAAAATTCTTGCCCGCCTTCGTTCTCTTCTTAATCGCATCCACCACTACATCCACGTCATACGGAATTTCAGGGATCAGAATGATGTCGGCTCCTCCGGCGATTCCCGCGTGGAGTGTCAGCCATCCAACCTTGTGACCCATGACCTCTACGATAAAGACCCTTCCGTGGGATGCCGCTGTAGTATGAATGCAGTCGATGGCATTTGTAGCTACATTGACCGCGCTCTGGAACCCAAAGGTCATATCCGTTCCCCAGAGATCGTTGTCAATGGTCTTCGGAAGGTGGATCACATTCAGCCCCTCCTCCCTCAGCAGATTCGCGGTCTTCTGGCTTCCGTTTCCTCCGAGCACCACAAGACATTCCAGCTTCAGTTTATAATAGGTGTGTTTCATAGAGGCCACTTTGTCAAGACCGTTCTCATCCGGTGTTCTCATGAGCTTAAACGGCTGTCTGGAAGTCCCGAGTATCGTTCCTCCCTGCGTCAGAATCCCGGAGAAATCGGAGGGCTTCATAATCCGGTAGTCTGCATACATCAGTCCCCTGTATCCGTCCTCAAAGCCGATGATTTCTACCTCGTCGTCATAAGTCTTATAAAGCGCCTTCGCCACGCCGCGCATGGTAGCATTTAAGCTCTGGCAGTCGCCGCCGCTGGTAAGCATACCAATTCGTTTCATAATGACACACCCTTTCTGCTCTCACTTCTATCCTTTTGTATGGGTATTTCAGGTTACACTATACCCATTTTGTAATTATAATACAATCTTTTTCTGCGGGCAAGAAAAAAATCTTTACAGAAAACTTACTGAAACCCTCAACAGAGGGGACTCTTCCGCGCCGTCAGCTTTTCTTATTTCAGGGGAAGCCAGACAGCAGTTTCTGCAAAAGAAAAGCCTCCGCGGCAGTCTGCCGCGAAGGCTCAGTCTCTGTATTCACAGGTTCTTATTCACCAGCTCTGCAACCGGCTCCCCGGCCCTGAACAGAGCTGTCAATTATTTTAATCCGCACATTCTGCTTTGAATGCTCCTCACAGACGTTACCCCCGCAGTTAACTCGGCCCAGGCTCCCTCACGGCACACAGGAGATTCCACTTAGTGCTGCTGCATTCCTGCCCTGACACGGTTCATGGATTCCCATTGCGTAAGACCCAAGCTTCAACGCCACTTGCGGGGGGCAGCTCTGCAAAAAAGCACCCGCGGCAGAATATCACCCCTGCTATAGCGGATTGCAGGTACAGGACACCGCTAACTTCCCGGCTGTGCGGAATCTTTATGACACAGTTATGATTTATTAACCAGTTCAGTATACATGGCGGATGTGTTTTTGTCAAGGGCGTGTTTTCCCGGCAGCCTCCTCCTGCTCCCGGAGCAGCCGCTTTTTCTCCTTTCCCCTGGCTCTCAGCTCCCTGAAAAATTCCTTCAGCATGGAAGAACACTCCTCCCCCAGAGTTCCCACCTCTGTTTCTGCCTGATGGTTAAAGCCTTCCTCGTGGAGCAGATCCAGCACAGAACCGGCGCAGCCGGCCTTGGGATTCATACAGCCAATCACTACCTTTGGAATCCGCGCCTGGACGATGGCTCCGGCACACATGGGGCAGGGCTCCAGGGTCACATACATGGTGCACTCCTCCAGCCGCCAGTCCCCTATGCTCCGGCACGCCTTGCGGATGGCCAGTATCTCAGCGTGGGCCAGAACATTTCCATCCGTAGTGCGGCGGTTGTATCCCCGACCGATAATCTTTCCTCCATGTACAATCACGCACCCGATGGGCACCTCGCCGAGAGCCCAGGCCTTTCTTGCCTGCCGGACTGCCTCTCTCATATACCGCTCATCTTCTGTCAGCTTTCTCATCTTTCTCTCCTGTCTGTTTGCTTTCCGGCCGCAATCCCGCTTCGCCATATCCCCCGCTTCCCGCACAGACGTGCTTCCCTCTCAGGCGGCCATGACAGAAGACTTCCTGCCCGGAAGGTTTTCTGTTCGCGAAAAGGCATCTCCCCCTCTTCGGCACATGATATCAGTATATCCTATCCGCTCTTCCTCTGGCAAGTCTGAAAGAAAACATCCCAAATCTCCGGCCGCTTTTCCTGCTTCCGCAGGACCTGAGACTTGCAATCCCTGCCGCACTTCACTATACTTACAGATAGGACTCTGCACACCGAAGCCCCAGAGCAGACGGTTTCCCGGTGCGCTCAGTCATCATTCAAAACATCAGTGAGGTATCTGCCATGATTATATCAGGTTTACAGAAAACAACGCTTCTCGACTATCCGGGCCATGTGGCCTCCACGATTTTTTTAGGAGGCTGCAATTTCCGCTGCCCCTTCTGCCATAACGGAGATCTGGTGGACGGCCCGTGGGATGCCCCCTTTGACCCGAAGGAGGTTCTGGCTTTTCTGAAAAAGCGCTCCGGGCTTCTTGAGGGAGTCTGCATTACAGGAGGAGAACCCACTCTTCATCCCGATCTGGCGGAACTGATTCAGAGCATACGAAGCCTTGGCCTGTCCGTCAAGCTGGATACAAACGGCTACCGCCCTGATGTCCTGAAAGATCTCTGCCGCAGAGGACTGATCGACTATGTAGCCATGGACATCAAGGCCGGCCGCGGTAATTATGCAGCCGCAGCCGGCCTTCCCGGCATTGATATAAGGAAAATAGAGGAGAGTGTCTCCTTCCTGCTCTCAGACTCTGTTCCCTATGAATTCCGCACCACCGTAGTGAAGGAGATTCACTCAGAACACGACTTTTACGATATCGGCAGATGGATTCAGGGCTGCAGAGCCTACTACCTTCAGAGCTACAAAGATTCCGAGCAGGTTCTCGTTTCAGGCTTTTCTGCCTGCAGCCGCAAGGAGCTTCTCCATTTCATGGACATTGTACGCCCTTATGTGGATCACGTGGAGCTCAGAGGCGTCGACTATTAAATGCCTCCCTCTCACTCGCCCACACGGATATCCGTATACCAGTACCCGAAGCAGTCATCGCCGGATGGCTGCTTTTTTGACAGCACGAAATCAGGGAAGCCAAACATGGAGGCCATGTACTTTTCATTCGGGTGATAGTGACCGGGAACTCCCAGCAGGTATCTTGGCTCTCCCTCCGGATTTTCCAGTCTGGCCAGGATCAGATAGCGGTAGCTGTAATATCCGTGAAGCAGAAAGCTGTTGTTCCCAAACACCCATACCTCCCGAGGCAGAAGTCCGATATCCTGAGGCTTAATCGTCAGGATCTCACAGCCGTCATCATAGTCAAAGGCCAGAATCTTCGGATATTTTCTGCGCAGCCTCGCCCACATTCTCTGGTGGCTCAGTGTATCCGGATCCTCCAGATCCAGGGGCATAAACTCTTCCGGCTCCCGGACATTGCCCCCCATTTCCTCTCTTCCCCTGTCTGCCCGCCTGGATTCCTGTCCCCGGTTAACTCCGGACGGCAGTTCCTGGCTTGTGTTTTTCTGCCTTTCACCCATTGCCGCCCCTGCCGGTACAGTCCCCACGCCGCTTCCGCTGCTGAACACCCGGCCGTTCAGCTGTCTCGCCCATTCTCCTGCGCTCATGCTCTCCCGTGGTCTTTTCCTGGAACGGGCTCTTCCATAGGCAGGCTGCTCCTTTTGTCCTGTCAGGGGATCTGCTGCACTGTCTCTGTCAGTCTTTGGATTTTTTTCCCTTACGAAGGCCCCATTGACCGGAGGAACCGAGCGTCCGATCAGGCGGGCTCTGATTCCGCTCTGCAGTTCTCCCGCCGCCGGGCCAACGGCCCGGCGGCCCGGCATAATAACGAACTCCTCCGAATAGGTCCTGCTCTCCCTCTGTTCAGGCGCAGCCTCCATCTGCCTTACTATTTCCCTGCCGTCTGCTCCATATCCGCTCCCGGCAGAATCCGGCAGCCCGCTGTTCTGCACACCGGCTTCTGTCTGCGCCGGCTCGGCCGATGGCTCCTGTCTCTCCTCTGCGCCCTCGCTGTCCGTTCCTTCCCCGGCGGCCAATTCCTCCTTCTGAATATTCTCCTGGTTCTCCGCCTGCCCTATCTCCTCAGACCCGACGGCCTCTGTCATCCGCCCGCCAGTTTCTGTCATCAGTCCGACGTCTCCCGTCATCCGCCCGCTGGCTTCCGTCCACACACGTTCAGCCTGCTCCCCCCTCTGTCCTGTCGTGCCGGCCATCACCGGCTCGCCGGCCGATCCCCGGACTGCCCGGCTCTCCGGTCCGCCTGGCCTGCTCTCACCATTTGTCCCGGAATCTGCCGGATTTTTCCCGGTCCCGGCAAAAGAGACTGCCCCGTCACTCTGTTTTCCCTCCTGAGTGCTGACTCCCGCTTCTCCTCTCTGCTGTGCGCCCCCCTGTTCTATCGCGTCCTCCCTGGCAAGCTCCTTCTCAATCTCTCCGGCGATCGGCAGAGCCAGTTCCGGCAGCATCTCTCCGCTCTGCTCCGTCTCTTCCCCCCTGCCCCTCTGCACATTTTCAGCCGTCACACCGGCCAGATCCACAGCCGCAGCGTGGGCCACTGCATCCTCCCACACAGTTGTGTAGGTTCGCCAGCCGCTCTCCACATCATGAATCGTCAGTCCGTGGAATTCCTCCAGCGTTTTCTGGCTTCCCTCCACATTGCCAGCATTCAGGACAGCCCTGAATTCTCCCGCTCCGTTTCTGGCAAATAGAGTTCCTATTCTGAACTCTCCGTCCTCTGACAGCAGATAAACCCCCAATGGGTTTCCGCCCACAAAGATCTTCTTGACATTGACGGTAAGACGGCATTGACCGTTTCTCGTCTCCAGCTTGGCGAACCCTGTATTTTTTCCCTTGATTCCTCCCTCATATGTATAAATATATGATATTAGCCGCTGATAATTAGACATGCCATCACTCCTTTGCTATCTATTGTATGCAAAGGGAAAAGCAAACTATGACTGATGTTTGAAATTTTGTTCCGATCCAGGCCGGCTCTGCCCGTCAGGACTTCTCTTTACCTGAACGCCGGGCGGCGTATTTCCTGAGAGGAACAGGGAGTTTCCTGCAAAGAAAAAAAGAGCTCTGCCAAAGCAAAGCTCTCATCATCAATGCCGCAGACCGGAATCGAACCGGTACGAAGTTTAACCCTCGCAGGATTTTAAGTCCTGTGCGTCTGCCAGTTCCGCCACTGCGGCATCCCATATGGCGTCCCAATCCGGGAAACAGCATTCTCATGCTGAAATGGATGGAGGTGGATTCGAACCACCGAAGCGTGTCGCAACAGATTTACAGTCTGCCCCCTTTGGCCACTCGGGAATCCATCCAGGCTGGTTTGTAACCGTGTTAGATGATAACACAATTTCGGCAAAAAATCAAGCACTTTTCAAAATAAAATAGTAACCATTCAGCCGCCCAGATACATACGGCAGGGCCGGGCTGCAGGCAGGAGGCTCCGGCCCGCCAGAACCTAATCCTCCGCCTCCTGTTTTCTCACTGCCACCAGGACAATGCTTCCCCGTGCCGGAACGGAAAGTCTTGCCATCCCATTCTTCACCTCATAGACGATTCGCCCGGCGTTATAGCCTTCCTCATAGGTCAGCATCCGGCGGTGAAGCTCCATCTCATCTGTGATTCCCGCCTGCCAGACAGGGATTTCCACGTTTTTTTCCTCCATGGCAGTATTGACAGCCACCACTGCCCGGCTCTCCTTTTCCTCCCTCTCCCTGTAAAACTGCTCTGACAGCCGCCCTGTCTCTCCTGTCTCCAGACAGGAGAAGTCCGCTCTGGCGAAGTCTCTGCCCATGGCCTGTGCATGGCTTCCCGATTTCCAGCCCTCAACCGTCCTGGCATAGGCAATCAAATCCTGTTCTGCCAGCAGCTTTTTTACCGATCCTTTCCGGAAGGCTGGATACCGCTTATGGATCCCAGTCATATACCGGTGAAACTCGATCAGCTCCTGATCCTCTTTTCCCCAGGGGTAAGTCCTTCTGTTGTCCGGATCCGTCCATCCACAGAGTCCCGTTTCATCGCCGTAGTAGATCGTGGGCGCTCCCGGCCAGGTCATGAGCATCACCACTCCCTGGCGAAATATGCCGTAGCTGATTCCCTCTGAGGCCGACTGGGCCCCGGCGCTGGCAAGACGGCCCACCCTGCGGTTCGTCCTGGTCATAAACCGGGAATGATCATGGTTGGAAAGCTCATTCATGGCCGCCTGAATTGACTGGGTCTGCATCCTGCACATGTGGTAGCGCATCATATCAAAGAATGCCGTACCATTTCCAAAAAGCCCTTCATTAGCCTCATCGCTGTGCTTTTCCATTCCTGTCAGGAACCAGGAGACAGGCTCCATAAAGGCGTCATAATTCATTACCGTATCCCACTGGCTGCCATCCAGCCAGCTGGACGGATCACCGTAGTGCTCCGCCAGGATTACGGCCTCCGGATTTGCCTTCTTCACTGTATCTCTGAATTTTCGCCAGAACCTGTGGTTGAACTCGCTGCTCCTGCCCAGATCAGCTGCCACGTCAAGACGCCAGCCGTCGGCGTTAAACGGAGGCGAAACCCACTTTCTGGCCACATTCATAATAGCCTCGCAGAGCTGCTCCGACTCCTCATAGTTGAGTTTGGGAAGTGTCGAAAAGCCCCACCAGCCGTCATAGCTGTCATTAAAAGGCCAGCCGTCCTCATTGTTAAATTTAAAGTAGCTTCTGTACGGACTGTCAGCGGAAACATAAGCGCCCGGCTCATAATTTCCTTCGTGCTGGTAGAGGAGCTCTGCATCCATCCACTTGTTAAAAGAACCGCAGTGGTTGAATACCCCGTCCACAATCACGCGGATTCCCTTTTCGTGGGCAGCTTCTATGAAAGCGGCAAAAAATTCGTCGCTGGCCTTCAGGTTTGCCATATCAGCCGTTCTTGTGGCATATTTGCCGGCCATATCATTGTCCATAGCGTCCGGAGCCACCAGCAGATCAAGATCCTCCTCGATCACTCCGTAGTGCGGATCGATATGCTCATAATCCTGGCAGTCATATTTATGATTGGACGGAGAGACAAAGACAGGATTTAAGTAGATGCACTCAACTCCCAGGCTTTTCAGGTAGTCAAGCTTATTCCAGACCCCCTTCAGATCCCCTCCGTAAAACCGGCCTACATCCAGGGTTCCCGGAAGCTCCTCCCAGTCGGTAACCCTCTGGACAGGGCTCCCGATATAGATATATTCATTGGTTTCCACATCGTTGGTCGGATCGCCGTTGCAGAAGCGGTCCACATATATCTGATATATGACTGCGCCCTTCACCCATTCCGGCACATGAAAGCCAGGGATAATCTCAAAGGCATAGGAACCATCCGCCCTGTCCTCCGGTCCCAGACGGTTGTAATAACAGACTTCACTGCCCAGACGAATCTCAAAGCAGTAGGAAACAGGGCCTTCCCCTACTTCCATCGTTATCTCATAATAGTCAAACCGTCCTTCACTGAAAACACGCCTCATCCGCCTTCTCACCTTTGTCTCAGGCTCTATATAAAAAACGGAGTCTGCATTGTCCCGTCCTGTGCGCAGTCTGAGACAGACGGTGTCTCCTGTATCCGGCTCATAGGGACTCCTGTAATCCTCCGTCTCATCGCAGAACAACGCTTCCCTGTCAATCTTCATTATCATTCCCTCACTCTCGCCCCTGTGCCCTGCAGCTGTCAGGCCCGCCTTGGCAGAATCCGTCTGTCTTCATGCACGCAGAGGGGCTGATTTTTGTTATCTTTCTCTTTATTTTATCCCATCCCATACCAATACACAACAGAAAAAGAGGTCTGGAGAACGCAAAAATGGCAGTTCAGGCTGACGCCGCAGAGCGGGAGACTGAACTGCCGAAAGTAAAAAGGCCAGCGGGGTAAGCTGGCCTTTTTAGGAGAAGGTATTTCGTTTTTATGGGGTGTAGCAAAAACTATATAATGTATTGGGGGGGGTTACGTGTATTATAATAGCATAGGCGATAAAATAAGTGTGCACAAACATAAAAGAATTTCAAAGTCTTTTTTGTGCATATCGCGAACCGCCGCTGAAATCCCGCAAAACATCCGCCGCCATTTCGCACAAACGATCAGAAGGTTCCCCGGAATGCTCTGTTTTCAGGCATTCTCAACCGTTTTTTCACCGTCCTCCACGGTTTCCTCAAACAGCTCCTCAAACTCGGCCTGACCAATTTTTTCCTTTTCAAGAAGCAGCCTGCTGCACCGGTGCAGAACCTCCTCATGCTGCATGATAATCTCCTTTGCCTTCTTATAGCACTCGTCGATTATACGCTTGATCTCCTCGTCAATCTTTGTGGCGACCTCCTCGCCGTAGCTTCTGGCATGGGCCAGATCCCGGCCGATAAATACCTCGCTGCTCTCACTTCCGTAGTTGATCATACCAATCCGGTCGGACATTCCGTACTCCGTCACCATGGCTCTGGCTATGGCTGTGGCCTGGCGGATATCCTGAGAAGCCCCGGCCGTGATGTCGTCAAATATCAGCTCCTCGGCAATTCTTCCCCCCAGGGATACCATAATCTGCTGGAGCATCCGGCCCCTTGTAATATACTGTTCATCCTTCTCCGGCAGAGGCATGGTGTAGCCTCCGGCTCCCGTACCCGTGGGAATAATGGAGACGGTGTGCACCGGCCCGACATCCGGCAGCACATGGAACAGAATTGCGTGGCCTGTCTCATGATAGGCCGTGATCTTCCTGTCCTTTTCCGACATAATCCGGCTCTTTTTCTCTGTTCCGATTCCCACCTTGATGAAGGCTCTGTCAATATCTTCCTGAATAAGATATTTCCGGTTCTCCTTTGCCGCATTGATCGCCGCCTCGTTCATCAGATTCTCCAGGTCAGCACCTGTAAAGCCCGCTGTAGTCTGAGCCACCCGGTGCAGATCCACGTCATCTCCGAGGGGCTTTGACCTGGTGTGGACTGCAAGAATCTCCTCGCGGCCTCTGACATCCGGCCTTCCCACTACCACCTTTCTGTCAAAGCGGCCCGGCCTCAGAATAGCCGGATCGAGGATATCCACCCGGTTCGTTGCGGCCATCACAATGATTCCCTCGTTCACTCCGAAACCGTCCATCTCCACCAGGAGCTGGTTCAGGGTCTGCTCTCTCTCATCGTGGCCGCCGCCCATACCAGTTCCTCTCTGGCGGGCAACTGCATCGATCTCATCAATAAATACAATACACGGAGCATTCTTCTTCGCATCCTCAAACAGATCGCGGACACGGGAGGCTCCGACTCCCACGAACATCTCCACAAAGTCTGAACCGGAGATGGAAAAGAAGGGAACTCCGGCTTCCCCGGCAATGGCCTTGGCTAAAAGGGTCTTTCCCGTTCCGGGAGGGCCGACTAGAAGCACTCCCTTGGGGATCCGGGCGCCGACGCCTGTATATTTCTGGGGATTCTTCAGGAAATCCACTATCTCCTCGAGCTCCTCCTTCTCCTCATTCAGTCCTGCCACATTTGTGAAATTCACCTTGCTGTCGTGAGTCATCCTGGCTCTGCTTCTTCCGAAATTCATCATCTTGGCATTGCTTCCGCCTGCATTTCTGGCATTCATAAACATAAAAAATGCCACCAGGATAACGGCGGAGAGAACAACCGGCAGAATAATATTCAGCATGTAGTTTTCTCTCGGAATGTCATTTACCTCATAGGGAACCCCTTCCTCCTGAAAATCTGAAGCAAACCGGCTCACACTCAGGACGTTTACCTCCTCCTGATCACCGGATTTCATCCAGAGCTTGAGCCGGCCCGTATCATTGTCGGCATTGGGCAGAATCACTGCTCTCTCGATACTTCCATTTTCAAGTGCCACCAGCACATCCTGCTCTGTCATGGCCTCATTTCCCAGAAGACTGTTCGGTGTCTTCATCCAGACAATGCCAAGCAGAAAAAATGCCAGTAAGAGGAGGAGAAATCCTCCAAATGGCTGTCGCTGTTTCAACGGTCTTCCTCCTTATACTTCCACCACACCGATGTACGGCAGATTTCTATATTTCTGATCATAGTCCAGCCCGTAGCCCACAACGAACTCGTCCGGAATCGTAAAACAGGTGTATTTTACCTGAACCTGCTTCTTCACGCGCCTCTCCGGCTTGTCAAGCAGCGTACACAGCTCGATGCTCTTCGGATTTCTCTGCTTTAACACCTCGATCAGATAAGCCAGTGTGCGGCCAGAATCAATGATGTCCTCCACAATGATTACATCCTTGCCCTCCAGAGGCTCGTCCAGATCCTTGACAATCTTCACGATTCCGCTGGATTCTGTGCCGGATCCATAGCTGGAAACCGACATAAAATCCAGAGACACCTCCAGGTCAAGACGCTTTGCCAGCTCACAGGTGAAGAACACGCCCCCCTTCAGAATACAGATCAGGTGGACCGGACGTCCCTTATAGTCCCCGCTGATCTGGGCAGCCACTTCGCTGATCCTTTTATTTACCTCTTCTTCTGTCAATAAAACTCGGATTTTGTCAGACACGGTTTGTACCTCCATCTAATTGTACTTTTAAGATTCTCTCAGTCTGTTCCGTTACCTTATAGTATTCGCTGATTCTTCCCCCGATCATCCACAGAACATGGCTTCCCTCAGCCAGCAGAGGAATGCTTCCCCTCCTCTCCCGCGGAATTTTTTCATCGATAAACAAGGATTTCAGACTCTTTCGTCCCCCTCCCTTCAGGGTAATATAATCCCCTGGAAGGCGGTACCTGACAGATAACGTATCTTTTATTTTATCATAGTCAAACCATTTCGTATACCTGTTTTTGGGAATTTCAGCCTGATTTTCCCGGGGGATTACTTCCATTGAAAGGCGTGGAAGGCCGGCTGCCTCTGCTGCCCCTTCTCCTTTTTTCAGAACCAGGCTTCCATAGACCCGCTCTGCCCTCACGCCCCCCGGCAGATCCACCCCTGCCCCCGTTCTCCCGTCCAGCAGAGCTAAAACAGATTCAATATGGCCGGAATCAATATTTCTGAGAGGCCATTTCAGCTCTGAAAACGCTTCCCGGATTACATATCCCTGTTCAATATGCGCCAGACTCCCGAGGGCTGAAACAGGCAGAGCCAGCAGATTCTCCTCCTGTCCGGGAGCCGGCTGAACTCCCTCCTTTTTCAGAAACACCTCTGCCCTCTCCCGGAAAAACTGATCTGCTTCCCCTATCATCTCCCCGGCCTTTAAAATATGCTCCACGGCACCCCGGTTGATCTCCTGAACCGCCATGGGAAGAATCTGATTTCTCAGCCGGTTTCTCGTGTAATCATTCAGAAGGTTCGTGGAATCCGTCACATAGGAAAGACCCTTTTCTTTCAGATATTCCAGAATCTCCTGTCTGGAAACACATAAAAGGGGCCGGATGACCCGTCCCCGCACCGGCGCAATTCCGGCAAGCCCCCTGAGGCCGCTTCCGCGAAACAGATGATAGAGGATAGTTTCCGCGCTGTCATCCCCATGGTGGGCAACTGCTATACGCACAGGAAGTGCCGCTCCCTCCTCTTCCAGTTCCTCCGCTTCCCACCTCACCGCCTCCTGCTCAAAGGCCTCATACCTGAGAAGCCGGCCCGCTTCCTCCTGGGAAATCCGGTGCTTTGCCGCCTCCTGACGCACATTCTCCTTTCTTAAAAGAAACGGAACTTCCATAGCCCTGCACAGCTCTCCGGCAAAACCGGCGTCTCTGTCCGCCTCCTGTCCTCTCAGTCCATGATGGACGTGCACGGCTCTCAGCCGTATGGAAAGCCCGGTTCTCATATCTGCAAGAAGGCTCAGAAGACAGACAGAGTCTGCACCTCCGGAAAGGCCCACCAGCACCCTCTGCCCGGCTTTCAGCATTCCGTTTTTTTCCATGTACCTGAGAACCTTTTCTCTCATTCTATCCATCCTCTCTCCTCTTTCGTTCTGTCTCCTGCCCCTCATGCTTCCGTCTGCTGTCCGTATCTACTTTCCAAACACCCCGCCCACCAGCACTGTCATGTCATCTGCAGGGGCAGGGCAGAAGGACAGGGCAAACTGCAGAATTTCGTCTGCCATATCCTGGGGATTCTGAACATCCAGCCCGTTTAAGAATTCACAGAAGGTCTGCTCCTTATCCTCCCCCGGCAGGGCCTCAAGAATTCCGTCGCTGACCATGATAATCCTGTCATTATCCCACAGCTTCCTCGACAGGAGAGTCGGCTCCACCGTATTCATGATTCCCATGGGGACATTTCCTGACTCCAGAAGCTCCACTCCCTCCCGGCCCATAATGAAGGTGCCCACTGCTCCCAGCTTCATGCTCTCCAGAACTCCTGTGCACAGATCGATGCAGCACAGGTCAAGCGTTGCGGGATTCTGCTCCATCCCTGCCAGCAGAAGCACAGTATTCACCAGTTTCAGAGCTGCCCTGGCAGAAAAGCCTGTTTCCAGGAGCTGCTCCGTCAGCTCTATGACGCGGCTGCTGTCAGCCGAGGCTGCCGGCCCGCTCCCCATTCCGTCCGACAGGCTCATAATGACCTGATGAGGCAGGTTTTCATTAAAGGTGAAGCTGTCGCCGGAGATCAGTTCCCCATTTCTCACAGCTCTGGCGACCCCGTGGATCATCTGGTATTTTCCCTCCTCCACAAAACGGAAGGTGCCTGTCCTCTTTGTGATAATGCTCTTGCTGTCCCTTGCGATGCCGAATCTTCGTCCTCCCACGGCGCGGGTCAGAATGTCCGAGGCATCTCTGGAGGTCACACACCGGCCGCCCAGAGTTCTCACAGTCAGATACGCCTCCCTCTGCTCATTCTCATATTCCAGTATGAGCATATTCTCCACCTTCATATGATGGCGCCTGAACAGATACCGCACACTGTCCTCATAGTTGCCTGTGATGTCCGCCGCCTGCTCCATCTGGCCGGAAAACTCCTCGAGAATGGCCGCCATCTCACGAAACTGCACAATTACTGCATCTCTGCTCTCCAGAAAACGGCTTTTCCAGGTGAGATTCATGGTGGCCCGTCCCAGATTCCTGTTGAGCTGGCTTAAATACTCTTCCCTTCTGCGGCAGGTTTCATTGAACAGCCTGGGCATGTCCTCCTCATCCACCTTTCCCTTCTGCTCAAATGCCCTCAGAAGATAATACAGATAATAGCTGTCCTCCTTCTGCCCTGTCTCATACAGATTGCATTTGCTGCAGTCACCGCACACCATGGCTCCCGCCGTCTGCATGGCCGCAAGGCCGTCCTCAAAGCTGAGCTGACGCTTTGATCCCACCTCGTCCGTAAAAGCTCTGGCAAGGCCGCTCAGAGAACAAGCCATCTCTCTGAGCCGCTTCGCCGTGTAGACATTCACATCAGCCATATCTCTATGTAATTTCTTTCCAAGCATAAAAATCCCCTCCTGACCTGCGTGAACCCTATTATATACAGGCCGGAGGGAAATATTTGTCAAATCTGCGGCGCCTTTTGAAAAACTTTATGACAGGATTCTCTCCTGTTCTGCCCGGAATGCGCAATTTCTGCAATCCTCTTACTTTTCCGGCTTCAACAGAATCTCGTCCTTATTGACCAGCCCCAGCTTTTCCTTCGCAACTTTTTCAATGTATTCTTTTGTCTGGACGTAAATCCGGTATTCCTCCAGATTCTCCGCCCGTTTTTCCTCTGCAGCCTTCTCCTTTTCCAGCTGCTCCTCCCGGAGGCGGTACTGCAGATCCTTTTCCTTCAGTGATATTCCGCTTAAGTGCACTGTGATTGCCAGGCTGAGTACAACCAGCGTGATGCCTGTAAGGGCAAGACGGTTGGCGGCTCTCTCCTTCTTTCTTTTTCTCGCTGTTCTATTGCTTTTCTTCACTCAGGCCGCCTCCTTTTACCTGCTCTGCTTTTCTGTGGGGACAATGCCCCTGTACTGCTATCCGTTGAATCTTTTCACCTTTTTTTCATTCTAAGATATTTCTTCATTTTTTTCAATAGGGCAGACAGAATCCGGCTGAAGGTTTTGTCCCAGAAAATCATACCGATGAGCACGGAGGCAATGATATAGGTTCTCACCTCTCCTCCGTTTTTTACGCTGAGCAGTGCAAAACAGGAGATGCCGGAACACAGCCAGTAGACAACATCTTCAAGGCCTGTCCACAGCGGAGTGTGAGAAACGAAGAATCGAAACATGCGCAGGACATCGTAGGCCGCCATCAAAAGAATTCCCAGAACCAGTCCGGCCGCCGCCAGAGAAAGCTCCGTATACATTGTATCCATAAGGCCGCCCCTATTTAAACAGACGGGCAAACAGCGATTCTCCCTGCTTGCGGTAGCTGTCATTTGACGAATAGGTAAGGCTGTCAACCGTCCCCTCTATGTCCACCTCTCCCTTTTCCAGCGTCAGGCGGCTGACATGAAGTCCTTTTCCCTTGACCGTGAGAAGGCCCATGTCTGTGTCCAGAACAATCTGATTTTCGTCAAAAGCCACTACGTCCTGAATTCCCGTCACGCTGCCTTTGCCCCGGTTCATCAGATCCAGCCGGTGGGGACGTCGGTTTATCTTTTCTTCCATAACAAAAACCTCCTGACATATTTAACTATTGTTAAATATATTAGGAGGTCTGTCTCTTTATGTTATAAATAACGGTAAAGTTCCTTCGCGTCGTCCTTTTTCACGGTCTCGGCCACATCGAGAACTTCCACCTTCACGGATTTCACTCCGAACTGGATCTCAATGATATCTCCTGTTTTCACTGCATAGGATGCCCTGACTGCCCTGTCATTGACCAGAACCCGTCCTGCATCACAGGCCTCGTTGGCCACCGTTCTGCGCTTGATCAGACGCGATACCTTCAAAAATTTATCTAATCTCATCTGATTATGCGTTAACCATATCCTTTAATGCTTTTCCAGCCTTGAACTTTGGTGTCTTGGAAGCTGCGATCGGCATTGTCTCTCCTGTCTTCGGGTTTCTTCCCTCTCTTGCCGCTCTCTCAGAAACTTCAAAGGTTCCAAAACCAACTAACTGAATCTTTCCGCCCTTCACTAACTCCTCAGAAACTGCCTCTGTGAAAGCCTTGATTGCCTTCTCTGCGTCCTTCTTGGAAAGCTCTGCCTTCTCAGCTACAGCTGCGATTAACTCTGTCTTATTCATGATTGATTCCTCCTACATCTTCTTGCGAATGAGTCCTGGCTGCCCTGACGCCCGAAGGCCAAAACAGCAGTATTACTCCTGCTAAAACGCTAAACACTTTACCTTACATTTATATACATTTATACCTGCTTTGTCAAGGTTTTTTATGCTTTTTTAGCTTTTTCAGCGCGCGCTTTTTCCGCTTTTTCAGCCCTTTTTATCTGCTCCCAGAGACTGCCCTCTTCCTCGCCCGTTTCAGGCACTCTGCCTCCAAAAATTTTCGGGTGCCTGCGGACCATTTTTGCGCTGATCCTGTCCACCACCTGTTCAAAGGCAAAGAGATCCTGCTCCTGTGCCATCTGACTGTAAAATATCACCTGAAACAGCAGATCTCCCAGCTCCTCACAGAGATTGTCCATGTCCTGCCGCTTTACAGCCTGAGCCACCTCCTCCGCCTCCTCTGTCACACAGGGGATCATACTCTCAAAGGTCTGCCTTCTGTCCCACGGGCAGCCCTCATCTGACCGGAGGATCTTCATAATGTTTCTCAGATCCTCAAGACTGTAAGGAACCTTCCTCTCTTCCGAATATTCTCTCTTCTTTTCTCTCAGATATTCTTCCATAGCCGCCTCCCCTTTCCGCACAGTACCCGTCCTTCGGATGTTTTCTTATCTTTCTTTATGGATTGTAACATATCCTCTCCCGGAAAGGGAAGAACAAGGTCTTTCCCGCAGAGAAAAAAAGGCATCCTTCCCGCATAAGGCTGAACTGCGGCAGCCAGCCTTAGATGGAAGGACGCCTGAGCATCCGCTCCTACGCTCTCTCTACCCCTCCATCTGGCGTCCAAGAAAACCGGCGGCCGTGGAGACCAGCTTAAACTCCGGCTCTCCGAATTTTATCCTGGACTCCCGGCTTAAGAGGGCCACAGCGCCAATGGCATCTCCCTCGCAGATGATAGGGGCAATCACCTGTGCCGTCACGCCCTCCGGCTCCTCAGAGATAATGGGAATAAAATTTCTGTCATCCTTTCCCGCCGTCACAATCTGACGTTCTCCGATAAGCGTTTCCAGCTGCCTGCTGACAGGCTTCTGCAGATAATCCTTTTTAGGGCCTCCCGACACTGCAATCACCTGATCCCTGTCCGTGATGCATACTAAGAGGCCCGTGCTCTGGGCCATAGCCTCGGCATACTGGGAGGCGAACGCAGTCAGCTCTACCATAGGGGAATATTTTTTCAGGATAATCTCCCCCTCCCGGTCTGTAAAGATCTCCAGAGGGGTTCCCTCCCGAAGCCTCAGGGTGCGCCTGATCTCCTTGGGGATTACGACGCGGCCCAGGTCATCAATCCTTCTGACAATTCCCGTAGCTTTCATATAAAAATTCCTCCGTTTTACATATTTTTCTACATTTATCTTTCTGTGTTACCCGTAAATGTAGTATCTGTAAAACAGAGGAATTTATACCACGGACTTTCTTATCTGCGCTTCACGGCTGACTGCCCTTTTACCGAAAATGAAAGGATTCTGCCACAGTCCGCGCCGGCTGTCTGCCCAGAAGGGACTGTCATCCTTTTTTGCTTTTTTTCATCCAAATCAGAAAGACAAGCAGCAGAGCGGCCGCTGTCCCGGTTCCCGCCCATCCGTTCTGTGTCAGCCCGGCGGCCAGGTAGCCGATGACACAGCAGCCGGCTACGCACAGCACATAGGGAAGCTGTGTGGACACATGGTTGAGGTGATCACACTGTGCACCGGCGGAAGCCAGAATCGTGGTGTCTGAAATGGGTGACATGTGATCTCCGCAGACCGCTCCCGCCAGAATTGCCGATGTGGCGATGGTGAGTCCATTCAAATCCTCAGCCCCCAACACGGCAAATGCAATGGGGATGAGAATCCCGAAGGTTCCCCAGGAGGTTCCGGTGGAAAAGGAAAGACCGGCAGCCACCAGAAAGAGGAGAGCCGGCAGCAGTGCTCCCACAAGGGGGCTTGCCCCTACCACACTGCTCACATATCCTCCAATATTCAGATACTCCTCACCGCAGATGCCCGAGAGCGTCCAGGCCAGGCACAGGATCATAACAGCCGGTATCATAGCTCTGATGCCGGACGTGAATGTGCCGCAGAAATCCTGGAAGGAGAGCACACGCCTGGACAGATAGAAGGCAAAAATAAACACCAGAGTAAAAAAGGAGCCCAGGACCAGGCTCAGCGACGAATCGCACCCGGAAAAGGCCTCCACAATGCCTTTTCCCTCCAGAATCCCGCCTGTATAGAGCATTGCCCCCACACACAGAGCAATCAGTACAAGAATCGGCACAGCCAGATCTGCAACCTTTCCTCTTCCTCCGGCTTCTATTGTTTCCCCCTCCACAGTCTTTTCCCTGCCGGTTCTCAGAAATTCTTCCTCATATCGTTTCATAGCCGCAAAATCAAATTCATTCACAATTACAAACAGCAGGAAGATAATGGTAAGAATCGCATAGAGGTTAAACGGGATAGTGTGAAGAAACAGGGAAAAGCCATCTACTCCGCTGCCCGCCGGAAGGGAGGAGCCCACAGCCGCCGCCCAGCTTGAGATGGGAGCAATAATGCACACCGGAGCTGCCGTAGCGTCGATAATGTAAGCCAGCTTTGCCCGGCTGATCCTGTGCTTGTCCGTCACGGGGCGCATCACCGTACCAACCGTCAGACAGTTGAAATAGTCGTCCACAAAAATAAGGGCGCCCAGAAACATTGCAGCAAGCAGAGCTCCCCTCCTTGTCTTAATCGCACCGGACGCCCATTCGCCGTAAGCCCTGGAGGCGCCGGAACGGGTAATCAGTGCCACAATAATCCCCAAGAAGGCGAGGAATAGAAGAATATTAACATTTTCGCCTATCTTTCCGCCCATAATCCCGGTCATGGTTTCCACTGCATGGATGGGATTTGCCCCTGAAAACAGAAAGCAGCCTGCAAGGATTCCGATCAGAAGGGAGAGATAAACCTCCTTCGTCAGCAGAGCCAGCCCGATTGCAGCCACCGGGGGAAGCAGGGAAAAAACAGTTGCGCTCATAGAATGTTCCTTTCTCTACCTAGTTTTTTTGCCCTCCGGTTTTACATCCCAGGCTCAGGCCCGGATTCCGGCTGCGGCAAATTTCTTTTATACTCTAACGGCTGCCAGCACATCTGTCAAGCGGCTTCCCTGTTTTTGTGCTGCAGATCGCATGCCCTCCATCTGCCCCTCTTTTTGATTCTTACGTTTCTTTTTACTGCCCCGGCCAGTCTTTTCCACCCGGCAGATTGTCCGATTCTGTATCTGTTGTGTCCTCAGGAAAGGCGGACCGTGACGGTCACCGTCATCGGCACAGCCGGGCAGGCTGTTCTCCGGATAACAGGCAGAAGCCGCGTTGTCCTCAAAAAATGAAGGGGGAAGAAACATGCTTTGCAGCCTGCATGCTTCCTCCCCTGTTTTATCTTTTGTATTTATCTCCCTTAAGGTTCTTTTGTAAAGCCTCTGTTATGCTTCCGGCCCGTTCTGTGCCAGCTCCTCCGCCGTCTGCTCGTACTTCTCGAGAATCACCTTCTGGATCATGTCTCTTGTGGAAGAGTTGATCGGATGGGCAATGTCCCTGTACTCGCCGTCAGTCGCCCTGCGGCTCGGCATGGCAATGAAAAGTCCCTTCTCCCCCTCAATTACTTTGATGTCGTGGACGACAAACTCATTGTCCAGGGTGATAGACACAATCGCCCTCATCTTGCCTTCCTTTTCAATCCGTCTTACTCTCACATCTGTAATCTGCATAAATTAACCCCTCTTCCGTCCCATATCAAATTATGCCTGTGCGCCTGCCGGCCCTGCCGCTAAATGGTAAAGCGCTCGTTCTTCTCAATCACGATCTTTACATTGTCCGGTGCTCCGATATGTGTGGTGTTCGCACGAATAGTATCGCGGCTCTCCACGATACAGTTTTCAATAACGGTGTTATCGCCGATATAGACGTCATTCAAAATAATCGAATTCTTAATGACACAGTTGTTTCCGATATAGACCTTTTTAAAGAGGACAGAATTTTCAACGGTTCCGTTCAGAATACAGCCGCTGGAAACAAGACTGTTTTTCACCTCTGCTCCCGGATTGTACTTGGCAGGCGGGAGATCGTCTACCTTGGAATAGATTTCAGGATACTCGCGGAAGAAGTAGTGTCTCACTTCCGGCTTTAAGAAATCCATATTGGTCTTATAATAGGAATCCACGGAAGCAATATTGCTCCAGTAAGAATCCAGCTTGTATGCGTAAATCCTCTTTAAATTCTTATAGCGCACCAGAATATCCGTTACGAAATCATATCTGTCTTCAGCGGCACAGCGCTCCAACAGTTCAATGAGCTGCCTTCTTCTGACAACATAGATGCCGCAGGAAATCGTGTTGGAGGTGGCAAGCATCGGCTTCTCCTCAAAGTCAGTGATCCGTCCCTCCTCGTTTGTCTTGACAAGTCCAAAACGGGTGATATCCTCTTCCGGTCCCATGTCCTTGCACACAATGGTGATATCGGCCTTCTTTTCGATATGGTATTCCAGAACCTTATGGTAATCCAGCTTGTAAATACAGTCTCCGCCTGCGATCACTACATATGGCTCGTGGCTCTTTTTGAGGAAATCCAGGTTCTGGTAGAGGGCGTCAGCCGTTCCTCTGTACCAGTCGCTGTGCTCTGCCGTGATCGTGGGGGTGAACACATACATGCCTCCCTGTTTTCTTCCGAAATCCCACCATTTGGACGAACTCAAATGTTCATTTAAGGAACGGGAATTATACTGGGTAAGCACAGCCACGCTCTGGATATGGGAGTTGCTCATATTGCTGAGTACAAAGTCAACGCTTCGGAAGCTTCCTGCCACCGGCATGGCAGCGATTGCCCTCTTGTTGGATAATTCTTTCATTCTCTTGCTGTTTCCGCCTGCTAAAACAATACCGATCGCTCTCATTGTACTCCACCTGCCTTTATGATATAGTCGCCGCTTTCCAGTATTCCGCCATGATAATCTGAACTTTCTGTCTCCCCTGAGATAGCAGTGTTCCTTCCTACTTTCACACCGTCGGGGATAACAGAACGCTCACCGATGGTAACCAGATCAAACTGATATACCTTCGGATCATATTTGCTGGGCGCATAGTCGCCTACGCCGATCTGCGCATTCTGGCCGATCACCACGTCCTCGGCAACGATGGCCTTGTCCACAACCGTGCCTGAGCCAATCACGCTTCCCTTCATTATGATAGAGTCTCTCACTGCTGCCCCTTCGCCGATGGTGACGCCTGCACCTATCACTGAGTTGGTCACCTCGCCGTAGATCTCAGAGCCCTCTCCTATGATGCTCCTCTCAATTCTGGCATCGGAAGAAATATACTGGGGAGGAATAATATCACTCTTTGTGTATATTCTCCAGTACTCCTCATACAGATTAAACTCAGGGATAATGTCAATCAGCTCCATATTTGCTTCCCAGTAGGAGCCAAGGGTTCCCACATCCTTCCAGTAACCGTTGTACTCATAGGCGAATATTCTCTTTCCGGATGAGAAGCAGTAAGGGATGACATGTTTTCCAAAGTCGCAGCCAGGCTCTTCTGACAGTTTGATCAGTGCATCACGAAGTACAGGCCAGCTGAAAATATAAATTCCCATAGATGCCAGATTACTTCTCGGATTAGCAGGTTTCTCTTCAAATTCCGTAATACGGTTTTTATCATCTGTGATCAGGATTCCGAAACGGCTTGCTTCTTCAATCGGTACAGGCATAGCTGCAATCGTGACGTCCGCATTGTTTGCCTTGTGATATTCCAGCATCACTTCATAGTCCATCTTATAAATATGATCGCCGGAGAGAATCAGCACATAGTCGGGATTATAGGTTTCCATGTACTCCAGATTCTGGTAAATAGCGTTGGCTGTTCCTGTATACCAGTCACTTCCCTTACTTCTCTCATATGGCGGAAGGACGGTCACTCCTCCAACGTTTCGGTCGAGATCCCACGGAATTCCGATTCCGATATGGGCATTCAGGCGCAGCGGCTGATACTGGGTAAGCACTCCCACCGTGTCTACTCCTGAATTAATACAGTTGCTGAGCGGGAAGTCAATAATTCTGTACTTCCCGCCAAAGGAAACCGCCGGCTTTGCCACTTTCTGTGTCAGAACGCCCAGGCGGCTACCCTGTCCACCTGCTAAAAGCATAGCAATCATTTCTTTTTTGATCACGTTATCACCCCTTGATGTATATTTGCTTGTGTGCTTTATTCTGTATCATGTATTATAGCACAATAATTAGAAAAAGTGAACAAATTACCAAATGATTTTCTATATTTTTTGTACATATTCCGACATTTTGTCTGTCATATCACCATAAAACATCAAATTCCACTGTATCTTGTGCTTTTCTGTCCCTCCATATACAACCAGCAGTTTAAAAATCCCTTTCTTCCCCTTGAATCCACAGGAAAAATACAGTATAATGGCTTCATTGAAAATTTGTCTGAAAATCTCAGGCAGAGCCTGGTTCTGTTTCTGAGACGCAAATCGGTTCGGAATACCTCCGCAGACAGACTGCGGCACGGCGCTGTTTCTGTTTTTCGGGAGGCGTCCGGTTTGGCGGTATCCGGGCCGTTTATCAAACGCAAAAGGAGCACTGTTATGGATTTAATTACCGTTAGAGAGATTTACAGGGACAGGGAAAAATTCCTTGGAAAAGAAATCCGGATCGGCGGATGGGTGAGAAGCGTCCGCGATTCCAAAACCTTTGGCTTTATCGTAGTGAGCGACGGAAGCTACTTTGAAACGCTTCAGGTCGTCTATCATGACAATATGGAAAACTTCAATGAGATCTGCAGGCTGAATGTGGGAGCTGCGATTCTCGTAAAGGGAACCCTCGTTGCCACACCGGAGGCCAAGCAGCCCTTCGAGATCCAGGCCACGGAAGTTATCGTAGAGGGTCCATCCTCACCTGACTATCCGCTTCAGAAGAAACGCCACAGTCTTGAATATCTGAGAACGATTTCCCATCTGCGTCCGAGGACGAACACCTTCCAGGCTGTATTCCGCGTGCGCTCTCTGATCGCCTACGCTATCCACCAGTATTTCCAGGAGAGGGACTTTGTCTATGTCCACACGCCTCTCATTACAGGAAGTGACTGCGAGGGCGCCGGAGAAATGTTCCAGGTGACAACCATGGATCTGGCCAATGTCCCCAAAAAACCTGACGGCTCTGTGGATTTTTCCCAGGACTTCTTTGGAAAGTCCACAAACCTGACAGTCAGCGGCCAGTTAAATGCGGAGACCTACGCCATGGCCTTCCGGAATGTCTACACCTTCGGTCCTACTTTCCGCGCTGAAAACTCCAACACCACCCGCCACGCGGCTGAGTTCTGGATGATTGAGCCGGAGATGGCATTCGCCGATCTGAACGACAATATGGCTCTTGCAGAGAGTATGTTAAAATATGTGATCCGCTATGTGCTGGAGCACGCACCGGAGGAGATGAACTTCTTCAACCAGTTTATTGACAAGGGACTTCTCGACCGTCTGAACCATGTGTTAAACTCCGAGTTCGGCCATGTGACCTACACAGAGGCTGTGAAGCTTCTGGAGGAGCACAACGATGAGTTCGACTACAAGGTATTCTGGGGCTGCGACCTTCAGACCGAGCATGAACGCTGCCTGACAGAGCAGATCTTCAAGCGCCCTGTATTTGTTACAGATTATCCGAAGGAAATCAAGGCCTTCTATATGAAGATGAACGAGGACGGAAAGACTGTCGCCGCCATGGACTGCCTGGTTCCCGGAATCGGAGAGATCATCGGAGGCAGCCAGAGGGAGGACGACTATGAAAAGCTCCTTGCCCGCATGGATGAGCTGGGCCTTAAGAAGGAGGACTACGGCTTCTATCTGGATCTGAGAAAGTACGGCTCTGTGCGCCACTCCGGATTCGGACTGGGCTTTGAGCGCTGTGTCATGTACCTGACCGGAATGGGCAACATCCGCGACGTAATCCCATTCCCGAGAACCGTCAACAACTGTGAGCTGTAAGGGCATCACCGGATGCCTGAGAAACAGCAGCAAAGAGACAGCAGCTGCCGTTTAAATCTCAGTATAAAAAATATCTGTGAGCAGAGAGGGTATCTCAAAAGATGGCTGTGTGCCTTCCTTGAGATGCCCTTTTATCTTTATCTGCTGCTGTCTTACGGCTGGGAGCTGCCGGCTGGAATGTGACGGCTGCTGACTGCCGGCCAGTATGCGTTTTTACTGTTAAATCTTGCCGCCCGCGTCCTGCAGAACCTTCCTCTGACGGATGTTTCATCCGCTTTGGAAGACGGCCGACGGGGCGGTCCTAAAAGGGGGAATGATATCTTGAAATTTATCCATACGGGGGATATTCACTGGGGAATGGCTCCTGACGGCGACAAGCCCTGGAGCAGGGAGCGGGCCAGGGATATCCGGGAAACCTTTGCCGCCATTATCGGCAGGGCCAGGGAACTGTCTGTGGATTTTCTCTTTATCGCAGGCGATCTGTTTCACCGGCAGCCGCTCTTAAAGGACCTGAAGGAGGTGAATTATCTCTTTTCCACCATTCCCGACGTGCGGGTGGTCCTGATCGCGGGAAACCATGACCGGGTGAGAAAAAACTCCGCTGTCCTGAGCTTTACCTGGGCGCCCAATGTGACATTTCTGGCAGACGAGGAGTTCTCCTCCGTCTATTTCGAGGAGCTTCACACAGAGGTTACAGGCTTTTCCTACTGGAGCGCGGAGATCCCCGAGGCAAGGCTGAACGATATAGCTGCGCCTGACGACGGGCTAATCCACATTCTTCTCGGCCACGGAGGGGATGTAAAGCATGTCCCTGTAGACAGGGAGGCCCTGCTTCGGGCAGGCTTTTCCTATGTGGCTCTGGGCCATATCCACAAGCCTGAAATTTCCCAGAGCCTGCGTCTTGCCTGGTGCGGCTCCCCTGAACCTCTTGACAAGACGGAGACAGGGCGGCATGGAATCATCTACGGAGAAATCAGCGAGGCGAGCCTTCGCATTACCCACCTGGAATTTATCCCCATGGCTAAGATTCAGTATATTCCCCTGATGGTCAATGTGACCCCAGGCACGACCAACACGGAGCTGTTTCTGCGCATGTCCCAGGAGATTGAAAAGAGGGGAGCGGAACACATTTACCGGTTCCGCATCCGCGGCATGAGGGATCCCGACATTTCCTTTGATCTGGAATCTCTGATGATGCGCTACCGAATCGCGGATATCCTCGACGAGTCGGAGCCGCAGTACGATTTCAGCGCCCTGTTTGCGGAGCATCCCAGCGACATGATCGGGTTTTATATCCAGGCGCTGCAGAAGCCGGACATGAGCCCTGTAGAGAAAAAAGCCCTCTACTACGGCATCCACGCTCTGCTTCTGACTACAGACGAAAGGAGCTAGGGAATCAGACCATGCGATTTCTCGATTTATACATAAAGGGATTTGGAAAATTTCACGACACCTTCCTCTCCTTCGAGGACGGCCTTAACATCGTCTACGGAAAAAACGAGGCCGGAAAGTCCACCATTCACACCTTTATCCGCGGAATGCTCTTCGGCATCGAGCGCCAGAGGGGAAGGGCGGCGAAGAATGACCTCTACAGCAAGTATGAGCCGTGGGAGAACAGCTCCACCTACGAGGGGCAGCTGCGCCTTGAGTCTGACGGCGTTGTATACCGCTTTGAGAGGAGCTTTCAGAAAAACAAAAAGGGCTTTATCGTTATCAATGAGACAGCCGGGCGGGAGACGGAGCCCACGAAAGCCTTCATGGACGAGCTCCTCTGCGGTCTCAGTGAAACAGCCTACAACAACACCATCAGCATCGGCCAGTTAAAGAGCGCAACTGAGGACGGCATGATCTCGGAGCTGAAAAACTACATTGCCAACATGAACACCTCCGGAAATATGGCCCTGAATATCACCAGAGCCACAGCCTACTTAAAGAACCAGAAACGGCAGTTTGAGAGCCAGCTCATGCCGGAGGCCGCCAGAACCTATACCTCTCTTCTGGGAGAGATTAAAAATCTGGAACGGGAAATCTCTTCCCCTGAGTATGAAAACCAGCTCCGGTCTTTTACCCGGGAACGCTCTGAACTAAAAACAGCCATTGAAAGGAAACAGGCGGAGCGGGATGAGCTTCTTTCCCGCATTGAAAAGGGCCGAAGCGCCCTGGCTGAATTTGAGTTTACGGACGCCCAGTCTGTCTCCTCCTATCTGGACCACGCCGAGGATATTTACAGACAGTACAGGGAGGCTGCTGTTGCAGCCGGGAAAAAATCTCTCCGGATTCTGGGAGGACTCTTTGCAGGGGCCGGCTTTCTCCTGCTTCTGGCTGCTGCCTACTTTTTTTACTGGGGCTTTGTGCCGGACAATACGATCCTTCCCTGGATGCCCCAGGAAATCGACGCCCTTCTGTCCGCCTCCGCCGTGTCCTGCGCAGCGGCTGTTTCCTTCTTTGCAGCCGTTATCCTGCGCCTGAAGATCCGGCAGGCCAGAAGGACGGCCTCCCTGTGCGCCTCCACCCTGACAGAGATTTTCAGGAGGCATCTGGGCGGCGGGACGGTCAGTGAGGACGCCATGGAAGCTCTCCGCTCCAGGATGGAGGAGTTTATGAGGCTCTGTGAGATGATTGTTCGCTCAGAGGAGACGGTGAGACAGCAGAGAGATATGGTAGAGCAGCTGCAGGAACGCCAGAATGAATGCTCAGAGACCATTGAACGCCAGCAGAGAATCCAGTGGGAGCTGGAAAAGAAGCTGGAGCACCTGGCAGAGCTTAAGGATCAGGCTTCCGCCCTGCGCCAGATTATCGCTGAAAATGACAGAATCCGGGAAGAGATCGCGGCTATTGAGATGGCTCAGGATACCATGAAGGATCTGTCCATGTCCATCCGCGACTCCTTTGGGCTCTATCTCAATAAGACGGCCTCTGAGCTCATAAGCGGGATTACAGGAGGGCTCTACAGCAGCATGAGCATCGACGAGAACCTGAACGCCTTCCTCAACACAAAAAGGAAGCTGATCCCTCTTGAGCAGGTGAGCAGCGGAACGGCAGACCAGATTTACCTGGCCCTCAGGCTGGCGGCTGCCAAGTTTATCCAGAACGGGCGGGCTGCCATGCCCCTGATCTTTGATGACAGCTTCGTTCTCTATGATGACGACCGCCTTAAAACAGCCCTGAAATGGCTTACAAAAGCCTACAGCGGCCAGATTATCATATTTACCTGCCATAAGAGAGAGCTGGCAATCCTCGAGAGGGAGGGGATTGCCCACCATGTAGTGAAGATATAAAATATGCCCTGCCAGACATTCGTCCTTTCTGGCAGGGCATATATTTTTGGAATATTCCTGTCTGTTCACAGCCCTCTGGGGCGTTTGTCCGTCTCCCTGAGCTATCTGCGCTCCCCCTGGGGCATCTCCTCATGCTCCTTGAACATATAGGCTCCGGATCTGTATTTTCCCATCTCCTCATATACATTCGAGAAACCTTCTCCCACCGGAATCGTGTGGCTGACTCCGCTGCGGTAGGCCAGCTTCAGAAATACAGGCGTCACAATGGTAGTGATAATGACCACAAGCACCACAGGCCCTAAAAATGCGCTTCCCAGCAGGCCCAGAGTCTCGCCCTTGCTGGCCACAATCAGGGCAACCTCTCCCCTCGAGATCATTCCGACTCCGATCCTGACGCACTCCTCACTGGTGTAGCCGCAGAGCCTGGCGCCGATTCCGCAGCCGATCACCTTTGTCAGAATGGCCACCAGCACCAGCCCTGCCGAAAATAGAACAACCGTGGAGCTCATAGCCGGCAAAGATACCTTCAGCCCGATACTGGCAAAAAAGATCGGCGAAAGGTAGGCATAGGACAGTACATCAAACTTGGAGGCCAGGAATTTCGTTCTCTGCGTACTGGAGATGACAACCCCGGCGATGAAGGCGCCCGTAATGTCTGCTACTCCGAAAAAGGTTTCTGCAGTATAGGACATAAGCAGACAGAATACAAAGGCAATCAGTACATGGCGGTGGAGGCCCCTCTCTGCATGCATGATCCAGTTGACATAAAATTTATGAAACAGGATTCCTACTATCAGAGCAAAGACGAAAAACGCAGCTATCTTAAGCAGTATGACGCTGAGATGGACGCTGGAATCCGCCACACTTGTAATGATGGTAAGGGCGATGATGCCCAGCACGTCATCGATGATCGCAGCTCCCAGAATGGCATTTCCCGAACGGGTTTTCAGCTTTCCCAGTTCCTTCAGAGTTTCTACGGTAATGCTCACGGAGGTTGCCGTCAGGATGACTCCGATAAACATATTCTGTAAAAACGGGCTCCCGCCCGCATCCGATTCAATCATGCCGGGACGGTTAAAGAGCATGGCAACGGCATATCCGCCCAACAGCGGCACAATCACCCCGATCAGGGCAATAATAAACGATGCCCGACCGCTTTTTTTCAGTTCTTCCAGGTCTGTTTCCATACCGGCGCAGAACATAAGAACAATGACGCCTATCTCCGCCGTCTTTTTCACGAAATCCGTTTCCTGAACCAGTCCGAACATAGCCGGCCCGAGAATGAGTCCTGCCAGCAGGGCTCCCACTACCTGCGGCATCTGGAATTTTCTTGTCGCAAGCCCTAACAGTTTTGTGCTGAGCAGAATGGCTGCTATATCGCACAGGTATTGGTATTCCCCCATCTCCACACACCCCTTTTATATATTTTGTCTAAAAACACCCCTTTTTTCTCCCGATTTTAGTATGTATTTATGAATTTTTTATGAACATTGGCAGACCTTTGTATTAAAATTATGCTAAGATCTGAGCCTTTGCCTCTAAAAGAATCCGATCTTATTCCCCGGTCACCACCCACTTGATACAGCCGTCTTTTTTATTTTCAAATATCTCATACCCTTCTAAGATTTCGTCCAGAGTGCCTCTGTGGGTGATCAGGAAATCTGTTTTCAGCCTGCCCTCTTTTAAAAGCTCCAGAAGCTGCGGACAGCGGCAGGCATCCACCCCTCCTGTCTTAAAGATCAGATTTTTTCCATACATCCGGGTCAGCGGCAGCACCGGATCGGTCTCATACATTGCCACCAGGGCCACGATGGCATTGGGGCGGGCCAGCTGCCAGGCCAGTTCAAAGGACTGTTCATTCCCCGCCGCCTCAATGACAGAGTCGGCGCCTCTCCCCTCTGTCAGACGTTTCACGGCCTCCGCCGCAGCTCTTCCCGTCTCCTTCAGATACATGTGGGCCAGCTCATTTTCCCTGGCCACACGGAGCCTGTAGGTATTGGGGTCAATGAGAATCACCTGACCGGCCCCCATCAGACGGGCTGACTGGGCGGCACACATTCCCACAGGGCCTGCACCTATCACTGCCGTTGTATCCCCCGGCTTAATCTGGCACAGCTCTGCTCCCCAGTAGCCGCTGGACAGAATGTCTCCCGTAAAGAGCGCCTGCTCCTCCGTCAGCCCGTCAGGAATCCGGTAAAGACTCGTGTCAGCCAGGGGAACGCGGACATATTCTGCCTGGCATCCGTCTATGGTGCATCCCAAAAGCCACCCCCCATGGAGGCAGTTGTTGACGTATCCCCGCCGGCAGTACCAGCAGTCCCCGCAGATGGTTTCACAGTTGGCGGCAACCCTGTCTCCGGTTTTCAGCTCCTTAACACCTGTTCCGGTTTCCACAATCTCCCCGGCAAACTCATGTCCCAGAATCACTCCCTCCCGGGCTCTTGGAACCGCTCCGTTTCGGATGTGGAGATCGCTGGTACAGATGGTGGAGCGCGTCACCTTTACGATCGCATCCCCGGGTTCCTGAAGCGTCGGCACCGGCCGTCTCGTAAGGCACAGTTCACCCGGACGCTTAAAAACCAGTGCTTTCATCGTGTTGTTCTCCATATAGGCTTCCCCCTTCCATATTCTCCTGTCTGACAGGCTCTTCTTTCACGGGAAATCACAGGTTTTCCTGTGCACCGGCCGCAAAAAGGAGGCAGCCCTTCAAAAGCGGCAGCCTCCTTCCTGTTCTCTGTCCTGTCTGATCTTTTCTGTTCTTTATTGATGTGTTATGGGAGTTATGATACAGTCTGGCCCGGAGAACCCCCTGGCTCAGCTCTCCCATATCTGCCGGCTATTCCCGGATGCCTGCCTTGTATTTGCTGATCAGGCGGTTAATTCTCCCCGTGGGGTTCAAAAGCTCGCTTAAGGAGGCATCGTGGTTCAGATTGTCGATGATCAGCGCAATGTACTTGCTCATATCCACATCGATATAGTATGGCCTGGACAGCAGATCTGCCGACTGATAAACCAGGTTTGTAGTCAGCACACGGTCAATGAGGCCATTCTCATAGTATTCGTCGAATTTCTGAAGGCCGTTTGTGAAGAGTCCGAAGGTAGCGCACACAAATACCTTTCTCGCCTTCCTTCTCTTCAACTCCTTGGCCACATCCAGCATGCTCTCACCGGAGGAGATCATGTCGTCCACAATGATCACATCCTTGCCCTCAACGCTGCTTCCCAGGAACTCGTGAGCGACAATCGGATTTCTGCCGTTCACGATCTTGGTGTAGTCGCGGCGCTTGTAGAACATGCCCATATCCAGTCCCAGAACATTGGCGAAATAGACTGCACGGCGCATTCCGCCCTCGTCGGGGCTGATTACCATCATATGTTCGTTGTCAATCTCAAGCTCCTTCTCATGCTTTAAAAGGTACTTGATAAACTGGTAAATCGGCTGTACGGTTTCAAATCCCTTTAAGGGGATCGCATTCTGAACCCTCGGATCGTGGGCGTCAAAGGTGATAATGTTCTCCACACCCATTTTCACCAGCTCCTGAAGGGCCAGGGCACAGTCTAAGGATTCGCGGCCGGTGCGCTTGTGCTGGCGGCTCTCATAGAGGAACGGCATAATGACGTTGATTCTTCTGGCCTTACCGCCCACAGCGGCAATCACGCGCTTTAAGTCCTGAAAATGGTCGTCCGGCGACATGTGATTCACCTTTCCGCTCAGGGAGTAGGTAAGGCTGTGATTGCACACATCCACCATGAGATAGAGATCATCCCCGCGGACGGATTCATTTAAGGTTCCCTTGCCCTCGCCGGAGCCAAAGCGCGGTGTTCCTGCATCAATCATGTAGGAATCCTTCTGGTAGCCGGCGAACGCGATCGTGGTCTTGTGCTCGCTCTCCCGCTCTCTTCTCCAGTCAACCAGATACCGGTCAACCTTCTCGCCCAGGGTCCTGCAGCTCTTAAGCGGAATTAATCCCAGAGGCCCTACGGGGATCGTTTCAATGATTTTCTCTTCGTACAGCATGTTTTTCCTCCAAATCTGTCATCACTCTCTGCGGCAGAGGCCGCAGCTGCTGTCAGACAGTCAATAAGATTATGAAATAAAGGTAAAAAGAATGTAAATCCTTATTCTTTATATCATTATTACGCATATCAAGTCAACCCTGGAGTACATCAAAATCGCGAAGTCCCCAGTCCTTCTCTCACAGGCTCATCCCGGCGCCCACAGCCCCTACTGTCTTCTGGCCTGCATGAGCTTTTTCCTGATCCGTATGTCCTCCCCGTAAAGCGGAATCACCGTGTACTGGCTCACAATCCTCGACATGACCCGGTCTGTGAACTCGTCGCGCATCTCATTGACCGGAAGATTGGTGGAAATGATGGTTCCCTTTCTGCGGTTCAGCCGCTCATTGATACAGTAGAAGAGCTGGGAGGTGGTGAAGGTGTTTACCAGCTCCGTCCCCAGATCGTCGATGATCAGGAGGTCGCAGTCCAGCAGATAGCGGGAGCGATCTCTGTCCTCCTCTGTGGAATCGTAGTCAAACCTTTCCTTTGAAAAGATCTCATACATGTCCACAGCCGGCAGATAGACAACGGAATAGCTCCGATCGAGAAGCTCCTTCGCAATGCAGTTGCTGAGAAAAGTTTTTCCAAGCCCTGTCTTTCCGGTAAACAGAAGGTTATCTTTGTGCTCCCCAAAGTGCTCCACATAGGAACGGCACAGGGCCACCACCTGGCGCATGTACTCCCTGGCCGTCTTGTTGCTGCGCCCGTCCACCTTCGTGTCGTCAAAGTATTCGTAGGAAAAGGTATCGAAATTCTCTCTGCTCAGGATTTCCCTGATATTGGACTGATCGTACAGGAGGCTGATCTCCCGCTTCTTGAAGCAGTGGCACTTTTTTCCGTCCCTGTAGCCTGTGTCGCGGCAGTCGGGGCAGTCATAGTGAAGCTCCAGGTAATCAGCAGGATAGCCATAGGCGGACAGCAGAACCTCTCTCTCCTCACACAGGTCTGCAATACGCCGTTTCAGCCCCTTAGCCGCCCTGTCATCTCCTGCCAGAAGCTGTCTCGCACTCTTGACGGCAGAGGCCGCGATCTCCTCATTGATCTCCTTTACGGCAGGAATTTTTTCATAAACCTCCTCCCGGCGCTTATCCAGCTCCCTCTTCTGTCTGAGCTGTGCCTGGTTGTAAATACGCATGATGGAATCGTACTGGGAATTGCTCAGTGCCATGGTTTCCTCCTGTATTCTGTCAATCGTTCTCTGAGTGCCCTCGCTGCAGAGCCTTTCTATTTATCCGGGAATCCCTGGGAGGCCCCGGTATTCTCTGCGCCGAAGGCCTCCTGCCGGACGCTCTGCCCCTCCCTCCCGCTGTCCGGAGCCCCGGTATTGATCATATTCCAGATCATTTCATCATAATCATAGCCGTGCTCCTCCAGGTTGTGAAAACGGTTGGCGCTCTTTCTGGCGCTCTGGCGTTTTGAGCCGGACATTCCTGCCTGTCTGCCCGAAGCTCCCGCTCCCCCGGCTCCTGTCCGCAGGGAGGCAGACTGGCCTGACTCTCTGGCCCTTCTCGCCTCCTCCTTTCTCATCCGCGTCACTTCTTCCACATCCCTCATGGTGCGCACGCCGGCCCGGTTCCATTCAGTCAGGATGCTGTCCGTATACTGGAAACTGGGCTTATGAATGGCAGCCATTGTCCGGTTGCAGGCTTCCACTACAATCTCCCTGGTAAAGCCGTAGGTTCCAAACCACTTGTCCATCAGGTCAATCTCGCCATTGGCAGGATTCCGGCCTGACAGTCCGAAAGCCTTCATCACGGCAAAAATATCCTTCTTGTAGCCCATGGACTGGGATTTGGCCTCCTCCGCCGTCTTAAAGCCCCTCTCATGCCAGCTCAGTCCCACCTTCTCTATGTAGCGGATGCTGGTATGTCCATTCTGTGCGCAGGACTCTATCAGATACTCCAGAAGCTCCGTGGGCATATGGAGGTTCCCGTAGAGGTTGGCCAGCACATCGCAGTCTGTAGGGGTAAAGGTCCTGTTCAGGTACTTTTGGGCAATGTACAAAAGCTGGGAAAACTCCTCATCCCCTGACAGTCTGCAGAGAATATCTCCCGTTTTAGGGCTGCTGCCCTCCATCCGGCCGGCCCCCTGGGAAGGCCGTGTCTGACCGGAGACAGAAGTATCCTGTCCAAAGGAAGAGGAGAGTCCTCCGGAAGGCGCCGGGGACTGCCGGGCGGGAGCAGACGGACGGGCGGGCGCCGGCACGTCTGTAAGCGCAAGGACTCCCACCCTCTCCCAGTAGACAAGGGCGCGGCGCACATCTGCCTCCGTATGGTTCAGTGCATCCGCAATCCCGGACACATCATCTGCAGTGCCTCCGTGTCTGAGAATATAGAGGTATACCTTCACATACTCGCCGTTAGCCTCTGCCATGTATCTGTCTATAAATTCATTGGGGATGACCGTCACCTCATGGGCAAGACGGTTCTGTATGAACTGTCCCATCTGCTTCACCTTTCTGTCTGCCGTTTTTTCCTGCCTTTTTCCCCGGAACAGCCAGTCCATCTGCAGACGGATGGTTCCGGGGCACTTATCCACTGGAATCATCATAACACAGGTTCTGTCAAAAGAAAACACTTCCACTTATCCCCAGAATATCGTGTGGATATTGTGGATAATGTGGACAAATTTATTTTTCTACTGTGCCAATCCTGTCTGTTCCTGTCGAAACTCTTGAATTTTCAATGTTTTTCATACAATAGAAACTTTTATTATGTAAATCCAGCAATCCACAGTGCTCCTTTACATAAAATGTTGAAAACTTTGTGGATAATGTGGATAACTACTCTGCAAGCAGCGCTTCTCCCACATTTACAATATCTCCGGCCCCCATAGTTATCAACAGATCGCCGTGTACACAGCTTTTTTTGAGAAATTCTTCAATTTCCTCAAACGTGTGAAAATACCAGACTTTTTTGCCCAGCTTCTCAATTCTTTCTGCTATGTCCCGGGAGCTGATGCCCAGTGTATCCGTTTCCCGAGCCGCATAGATGTCGGCCAGAACGATGCAGTCCGCCATGGAAAGCGCCTCTGCAAACTCATCGAGAAATGCTTTTGTCCTCGTATAGGTGTGGGGCTGGAACACACACCAGATCCGGTTGTGGGGATAATTCTGAGCTGTCTTAAGGCTCGCCCGAATCTCCTGGGGATGGTGGGCGTAATCATCTATAATCGTCACCCCATTCAAGACCCCCTTTTTCTCGAAGCGGCGCTTGGTTCCCGTAAAGTTCAGAAGTCCCCGCTTCACCGCCTCCAGTGACATCCCCGCCTCAAGGGCTGCCGCTGCTGCCGCAAGGGCATTGTATACATTGTGCTCACCGCTGACGCCAAGACTCAGGGTATCCCTCTTTTCCCCTCTTATACAGAGGTCGAAGGTCGGCCTGGCAAGGGAGTCGTAGGAAATTTCTCCTGCGCTGTAATCAAACTCCCTCTCTGCTCCAAAGGTAATCACCCTGCCCTCTGTGTTTTTTACAATCTCCTGCCAGTTTTCAATCTCCCCGTTTATGACAACGGCCCCCTGCTTTGGAGCCTTCTTGGCAAAGCGTGTGAAGGAGCTGCGGATATCCGCCAGATCTCTGAAGAAATCCATGTGATCCTCCTCGATATTCAGGATCACCTCAATAGTCGGGAAAAATTCCAGAAAGCTGTTTGTATATTCACAGGCCTCTGTGATAAAAAATTCCGGTCCTCCGACGCGGATATTGCCTCCTATGGACGGAAGGATCCCTCCCACAGATATGGTAGGATCCGCCTCGGCCGCCAGAAAGATCTCCGAGAGCATGGAGGTTGTGGTGGTCTTTCCGTGAGTTCCCGCCACGGCGATGGCCTCTCTGTAATTTCGCATCATCTCCCCCAGAAGGACGGCCCTGGAAAGCATGGGAAGTCCCGCCTCCCTTGCAGCCGCAAACTCCGGATTATCGGGATGAATAGCTGCCGTGTACACCACAGCGTCAATCTTCTTTCCTCTCTGCTCTGCCTGCCTGATGTTTTCTGCCCTCTGTCCGATATAGATCACGGCACCTTTGCGCTTCAGATGCTCTGTAAGCTCGCTCTCCCTGGAATCGGAGCCTGTGACGGTAAACCCCTCATCCATCAGAATCTCCGCCAGGCCGCTCATGCTGATGCCTCCGATTCCCATAAAATAAATGTGCTGCGGTTTATTAAAATCAATCTGATACATGTTTCGTTCCACCTTTTGCCTGATTTTTCCTTTCCACAGAATCAGGCGGTCTCAAAAAGCCGCCTGTCTTTTCCTGCCCTCCCGTCTGGCGGCCAGCGCCAGATAAGCATATGCAGGATGTTTCTTTAATTTAACTTCTTTTAAAGGGAAATGTCAACAGATTTGAGCCATATTGGCGGGATCCTGCAGGGCTGAAGCGGGGAGGAGCACCTGCCAGACAGAAACTGCACAGAAAAAGGAAGAGCTGTGAACTTTCTAAAATTCACAGCTCTTCCCTCTGTCGTTTTTCTATGGCTCTCCGTGCCTTATCCGTCAGGCAGTTTTCACGCCTCCGAAAATCATATGTCTGTATCGCTCCAGCCCGCGGATCAGGATGCTTCCCAGCACTCCTACTGCCAGGATCTCCCCGATTCCAACAGTCACCATGGCTACCGGGATCAGATCTGTACTGCCGTAGGCGTAGCGCAGAACCCATGGAACGATCACAGCGTTGGAGATAATCGGAGGCAGAAGAACCAGAAATCTGTTTCTTCTGAGGGCATAAGAGCCGACGGCTCCGATCAGGGTGGCCAGGCTGCCGAAGATCACATCCATGGTCATGGCTCCTGCCAGCAGATTGGACAGGAAGCAGCCGATAAACAGACCTGGAATCGCAGCCGGCGTGAAAAACGGAAGGACACAGAGTGCCTCCGAGATCCGGAACTGAACCGGGCCAAAGCTGATTGGCGCAAAGACGAGGGTCAGCACAATGTAGATCGCTGCGATGGCTGCGCCCTGGGTGAGCAGGTACACGGATTTCTTGTTTGATTCTTTCATATTCTGTTTCTCCTTTAGTTTTGTTTTACGAGTGGAAGGTCCCGAACACTCGATTCATTTAACGCCGGGAATCGGCGGCAGGCCCGTAAGACCTTGGTTTTTATGGCTTACCTGCGTGTCATAGGATACCATGGAAAAGTGGGATTGTCAAGGAGCCTGCCATGCCTCTACTATTGCCCCTCCTCCAGCCTGGGCGTATAAATTCTGACTTCCCCCTCCATCTCTGTCCTCACAGAATACGGCGGCAGACTGTACTCTCTGTTTTGGAATTCCTGATCTGAAAAATTGGCGAAAGTCTTCCTATCGCTGCCATAGGAGATTTCCTGAACCAGACCGTCCTCTGTCAGCCAGCGAAAGCCTGTCCTCTCCCTGGTAACTGCCTCTCTGGCAAAATCTGACCAGATGGCTGTGCGGCGGACTATGTCTTCCTTAATATTCCTCCCACTCCCGGGCATCCAGGTGATAGAGAGGCGGCACGATGCAGAGGATCTCGCGGAGCATCCTGTCTCCTGCCTCCTCCATATCCTCCTCCTGGGTTGTCACATGGCCCGGCGTGGAGTCATCGTAAATTTCCCCTGCCGCATCACAGTCAGTAAACCAGGAGTTAAAAGGCAGGCAGTTGTAGACGGCGTGGAGAACTGCTCCGGTGCAAAAAACTCCTGTCCGCTCAGATACTCTCTCCAGACAGGATTGGAGGCAGGCACATGCTTTCCCTCTCCGATAGGCAGATAGTACGTATCAGCCTCTGTTATATCGAGGGAGTACTCATTGTCCTCATCCGTCTCTGAGGTGAGGGCGACTTCAAGATATGTTCCGCAGTTTTGAACTTTAGCCAGAATCCGGGACTCCCGGCTGTCTGATACGGCGTTCTCCCCTGGACAGAGGGCCGCTTTTTCTTCATTTTCTGTCCCATTTCCCAGCAGAATGGGAATCCTTTTTTATTGATCTGCGCCTCTGTCTGAAGACTGTCCATACTGACAGAGTAATGCTCCGCCTCAAAGATGGATAATTCATATTTTGTCGCTGCATCCTCTCCCTCACGGAGACTGACTGAAGTCTGCTCCTTCCCTGACCTGTCTCTGTCATCCCTTTTTCTGCTCCGTAGCCGGTCAAAAGCGTCACGGGACGGCATATTACGCTCCTCAGTATAAGGCCTTCCTCTGACATTCATGTGACCGTTCAGGCTTGGGAGGGATTCTCTCAGATTTCCAGGTAAAGCCTCAGAATTTTTCTCATGTCCTTATCATCCTCAGCAATTAAAATCCTCAAACCCTGTCCTCCATTCTTTTTCCCTTCGGTTCTTTAAAATTCTGTCCTTCCTGTCTGAAACTCATTCCGGCAGCCAAATTCATCTTCCCTTCTGTTCGGGCACGGCTTCTCTCCATGAACCGACTCTATCATACCAGAAAGATTTGTCATTGGTGAGGAGGAATCAGCATTGTTATGCTTTATACATCAGGAGTTTTCCTGCACACCAAAAAGAGGACCGCTGCAGTGTTACTGCAGCGGTCCCCTCTCTGAAAGAAGATCGTTACATTATTATAATTATATCCTCTCTGCGCCCTACTCCACGCTTACCCTGCTGTTGAACTTATCCAGGGCCAGGGCTGCAAAAATTCCCACCACGAAGCAGACCACATTTACTGCGCTCTGGGCCACTGTGGTAAAACCGTCCACAGGGACTGTCATAATCGTCGCCGCTATGACTATTCCGATAATTCCATGGAAGGCCACAGAATAATGTCTGTCAAACAGAGTATTGATGGCTTTTGCAAGGGCGATCACAGTTACAAGAGCACCGATTCCTCCTGGGATGAGGATTCCCAGATCAAAGTGTCCGATACCGTCCACAAAGGGGGTGTAAAGCCCCAGCGGCATCAGAAGGGTGGAAAAGCTCATCCCCGGGGCAATCACGCTGAGAGCCAGGCAGAAACCGCAGAACAGATACCAGAAAAAGTTCGGGCTGATTTCCACACTGGTCATCTTAAGTCCGATGAGCAGCGCAAAGATTACACACATGCACACAATCATGGACACATAGGACGCACCGCTTCTTCCCTGCTCTCCCGCCTCCCGGAACAGGGACGGAAGCATGCCTGTGATCAGTCCGATAAAGAGGCACACCGACGGCGCCGGATATTTTTCCAGGAAAAATGACAGCACATTGGCGATCCCCAGAAATCCAATACCGCCTCCGATAAACACGGGGAGCAGTTTGGGAACGTGTGTCTTAAAATTGGCGAAGGGGTTGGAGAGCAGCTCCATGATCGGTTTGTAGATTCCGAAAATAACGCTCAAAACACCTCCCGATATGCCCGGCAGCACCGCGCCCAGGCCTATCAGAGCCCCCTGAAAAACCCTGAACAGGGTCTTAGACAGGCTGAATTTTGAATCCTGCATTTCATTCATAGCTTTACTCCTTTATATGCGAAAGCAGCAGGATACCTGCCGCTTTCTTCTATGACTGGCTGATATAGTCAAGGTCTATCATATAATGGCTTTTCCCATTCGTCAACTGCTTTCCGCCGTCAGAAGAAAAAATGTGCAGCCGTCCGGACTGCTTCCCTCTTCCGCAGAACCTTCAGCAGCCTGCCTCCTCCTACAGTCCCATCAGATACTCTCCCACCTCATAGGCCAGCTTCAGAGCTGTGGGAAGCAGCCTGTCAGGAAAATAATTTCCGTAATTATTGACCTCAAAGCTGAAATATCCCTCATAGCCGATCTCTTTTAGTGTCTCCACCGCTGTCTTCCAGTCCACAGTCCCGAAGAGAGGCAGAACATGCATCAGATCCGGATCGGTCATGCTGTGGGTATCGGAAACATGGGTAGCTTTCAGATGCTTCCCGATATGGAGAAGCGATTTTCTCTGATCCTGCTTCATAATGTCTGCATGTTCAAAATCCCAGCAGATTCCCATCCTCTCATCGCCAAAATCCGTCACGAAGTCCACCAGCTCCTCCGGAGTCACACCGTATTTCCTCCTGGGTGCAATGGCATAATCGCACATATTTTCAACGGCAAAGGCCATATGGTACTGCTCCGTTTTCCTTAAAAGCTCCCTGAAGTAGGCTGTATTTTTTTCCTTCGAGGACTTTACCAGAACCGGACTGTCAAAGTCTGTTTCCGGGTGCGTCACACAGAGCCTGGAGCCCAGGGCGGCACAGCAGTAGATGGACCTCTCTGTCAGCTCCTCATGGCGTCTCCTCTCACTCTCTGTCATATCTGCACAGAAGTTATAGGTGTAGGCGTGGCACTGGCCAAAGGTTACTCCCAGTTCATCCTTCTTTCTCTCAATCCCTGCCAGCCATCGCTCCCATCCGTCGGTCAGAAACGGGGAGTGGGGCAGGGACCAGTCATAGAAGCTGATGTCAAAGGTATCAAAGCCGGCGGCAAAAGCCAGCTCCATCATATCCTCCATAGCCATGATGCTCTTGTCCGGCCTTTCAAATACGATATTGGTAGATGTAGATAATTTCATATAAATACCCTTTCTGTGAGAAGTCTGATAAGCCGGCTCCAGTCATATTCCCAGGCTGCGCTTACATTCTGCGGGAGCGCTTTAAAACGCCCGCTGTTGCCGAACAGGGTCTGCCCTGTCGTATATTCCCCTCCTGTCTCCACCAGAACACCGCCGCAGACCGTTCTTGCCATGTCAGGAAAGGCTGTGAGAGCCACTGCCGCGCTGTCTACGAGAAGGCTTGAGGGATTTAAGCCATGTTCCAGATTAAACTGCACAGCCTGCCGCAGAAAGTCTGCTTTTTTTCCCTCTCCTGCCTCTGATAAAAGGCGGTCCATCATAGAGTCCTCCAGGCGTGAGGTTACATCAAGGCCGGCAGCCGTGATCGGTATCCCCGAGCCAAACACTGCAGCTGCCGCCTCCGGATCTTTCTCAATGTTCCACTCCGGCCTTGGATTTAGCCTCCTGTGGTCAGCCGCCACCCCATACCCGCCTGAAATAGTGACAATCCCGGCCGCCAGCCCGGCCGTTTCAGGGGCATTTTGCAGCATCAGAGCCAGGTTGGTCATGGGGGCCATAGAAATAATAAAAACCTCCCCGGGATGGGCCTTTATCATATCTCCCATCCATCGGAAGGCCTCTGTCTCTTCCGGTTTTTTCTCCGGATCCGGCAGCCCTGTGCAGGACATTCCGTCCGGCCCGCAGTAGGCATCGTCGAACTCCATAGGGCGCGAAAGGGGGGCTTTCGCCCCCTGCACGGCCGGGATCTCCGGCCTCCCGCACAGCTCCTGTATCTTCATAATGTTTCTGATGCTTCTGTCCGAGTCACACACGCCGTAAGCGGCTGTCATTCCGAGAATCTGAAGCTCCGGCGACGCCAGCGCAAGCATCAGCGCTATGGCGTCGTCAGCACTGGGATCCGTGTCAATGATCACCTTCTTCTGAATGGCTGATTCTGCCTTCTGTTTCTGAACGGTCTTTTCGTTTTGATTCCTGTCAGTCATTCCTTTTTTCATCTGTTCTGTTTCCTGCTGTCTCTATTCACCGTTTGCCCGGTAGTAGTCATTGAAAATCTGGTTGCAGCCGTCAATAATCGCTGTCTTTGTATCCTCCACGGACGCCTCCCCGTTTCCGAACATCAGCATGGCATCCTTGATCACGGTGTCCACTCCGTCAGAGTTCGGCACAAACGGAGCAACGACATTTTCGCTGGTTCCCATGAGCACCTCGCCCGGAACGGCAAGCTGAGGAGTCTCTTCCATAGCTTTCTGGCAGCTCTCAAGCTCTGATGAGTTTTTGTTGACCGGAATGTAGCCTGCGCCGTCCAGCCACATAGCCTGAGCCTCCGGTGAGATCATATACTGCTCAAATTCCCATGCCGCATTTACCGTCTCCTCGTCTCCCCTGTTTAAGAGGAAAAGTCCTGAACCGCTGGGATAAGCTCCTCCGTCATCAGTGCTGTTTACCACCGGAATAGGAGCCACTCCCCAGTTGAAGCTGTCTCCCACCAGTTCCTTGATTGTCGGGATTCTGGAGCTGCTCATAATCGCCATAGCATTCAGTCCCTGGGCAAACTCCTCGTTGATAGAGTCATTAGTAGGCTTATAGGCTCCTGTATCTACCACCTTCTTCCACTCTGTGAGGAAGGCTTCCAGGGCCTCCTCGCAGGCCATGGATTTCATTTTTCCGCTGTGTCCGCTCTCATTGTCTCCCAGGTAGGTACCCTGTCCCTGAGTTGCAATCCAGTTGCCCAGCTCAAACAGGCTGACTCTCACGTTCAGTCCGTACTGCGCATCAGTCTCATCCCTGAGAGTTCCCAGAATGGAGGCCATCTCATCGATAGTGGACGGAACCTGGGCTCCTATCTGATCCAGATAGTCCTGATTGTAGTAGAGAAGGAGGGTGGAAACACTCCACGGCACTCCTGCAAGCCTGTCGTCAATCTCAAAGGAAGAGACCGCATTGGAAATCAGATCCTCCTTTGCCACGGAATTTCCCTCTTTGGAGAGCATATCCTCAGCCCACACAAGACGGTCATAGTCCCTCACAAGGCTCACATGCTCACCGTAAAGCTGAATCACATCCGGCATATTTTCCACGTCGTCAGTGGACATGGCCGCTGTCAGCGCCTCTGTTCCCGGCCAGTTCTGAAATACCGGGGTTACATGGATCTTCTTTTCTTTTCCGATGGTCTCATTGAACTGATCCACCTGCTTCTGTGTGATCTCCGCATACACTCCGTCCATGGAATGCCAGAACACAACCTCCCTGGTTCCATCCTCGCTGACGGCCCCTGCAGGAGAGCCTCCCTCAGAATTGCCGCCGGTCCCTGCACCGCACCCGGTCAGACTTAAAAGTGCAGCTCCCGCTGCAAGCGCTGCCGCCATTTTCTTAAACTTCATACTTTTATCCTCCTTAATAATGGTTATATAAATTTACTTTACTCCTTCACCGCTCCGCTCATCATTCCGCTGACAATCTTTCTCTGGAAGAGCACAAACAGCAGAACCGTCGGCAGAAGCGCTATGATAACGCCTGCCATGACAGGGCCGAAGACGGCTGACTCTCTGTCCTTCAGCATGGTAATTCCCACCTGGATGGTACGCATCTCATTCTGGTTGGTGACCAGCATGGGCCACACGTACTGGTTCCACACACTCACAAAGGAGGAGAGGAACACCGTCACCATAATCGGTTTGCTGGCCGGAAGCAGCACCCAGAGAAAGAATCTCACATTTCCGCATCCGTCCACATAGGCCGCCTCCTTCAGAGATTTCACAAAGGACAGATAAAACTGCCTGAGCAGGAAGACGTTGGTGGCAGACACCAGAAAGATCGAGCACATACCCGCATAAGTATTGATCAGTCCCATGCGGCTGATCGTCGTAAAGTTTGACACAATCAGCACATCCGGCGGAATCATAATCGTTGCCATAGTCAGGGCAAACAGAATCTTCTTTCCCTTAAACTCAAAAAATGAGAAGGCAAAGGCCGCCATAGTGGCTGTTACCATCCTGGTCACGCTGCAGACAGAGGCCACAATAAAGGAATTGAGCATATACCGGAGCAGCATGGTTCTGGAAAACGCCGTTCTGTAGTTCTCAAGAGTTGCCTTAGGCGGAAGCAGGTTCGGCGGCGAGGAGAGCACGTCCTTCTGCTCCATAAAGGAAACAGAACAGGCATAGAGAATGGGAAACAGGAGCAAAAGAGCGCACAAAATACAGACTGCCTGAATTGCAATATCCCACAGAGTCTTCTTTTTCATTGATAGTGCACTCCTTTCTTCTCCCATGCAAAGCCTGCCATAGTGGCCGCAAAGGCAATCAGAAACGCCACGATAGCCGCCGGATTTGCATTGGTATAATTGGCTGTTCCCGCAATCTGCTTGTAAATATACTGCATCATGGTGATCGTAGCGTTCTGAGGCCCTCCGTTTGTAAGCACGTTGGAAAGACTCATCATCATGACGCTGAAGGAAATATCCGTAATAATCAGATAAAACATGGTGGGAGAGGTCAGCGGCAGATAGATTTTAAAAATCATCTGAAGCGGCGTAGCTCCCTCCAGGGAAGCACTCTCTATAATGTCCGGTGAAATTCCTCTGACAGCCGACAGAAGAAAGATAAAGGCATATCCCGTTGACAGCCAGATCTGGACAATGGAAATGGACAGCAGCGCAAACTTGGGATCGTTGAGCCACTGGATATCCAGCCCGAAAAGCCCGTTGATCAGGCCCAGGGACGGCACATAGAGAAGCTGGAAAATCATAGCTGTCACAGAGGATGCCATTGCCATGGGAACGGCAAAGGACGCCTCGTAGAAGGCTGAGGTTCTGCGCCTCTTATTTGCCAAAAGCGCCAGCAGAAGTCCCAGGATCTTCGATGTGGGCACTGTCAGCAGCGTAAAGATCAGAGTGTTGATGATGGATTTTACAAACACCTTGTCCTCAAAAATATACGCATAGTTTTCCAGTCCCACAAACCGCTTCAGATGACCGAAAGAATCTACGATAAACAGACTCTTAAATGCAGTCACGAGAAACGGATAAAATGTAAATACAGCAAACAGTATAAACGCCGGCAGAAGCCAAAGATAAGGCTCAGCCTTTTTCAATATAGGTTTTTTCACCGCATTCTCCCTCCAGAATAAAATGTCTGACCGCCTCAATGACGCCCTGAACGGTTTCGCCCCGGCAGACATAGTCTGCCTTCTTTTTCAGTTCCTCTGCGGCATTTCCCACAGCGGCGCTCCATCCTGCGGCCTCAAACATGTCCACATCATTGATATTGTCACCCACTGCCAGAATCTCCCCCGGCTGAATCCCGAGATAGTCCGCCAGGCGCCTGATGCCGCTTCCCTTGCTGCACCCCTCAGGCATGGCCTCAAAACAGCGGTCATCGTACCGGACTACATAGATTCCGTTTTCCCGCTCCTTTAAAAGTCCTCTCAGCTCATCACATCTGCCCGGGCTGTCCGGATCAATGATCATGAGCTTCTGAAGCTCTATTGTCTCCCACTCATCTCCCTCCGGATGAATCACTGTTTCATAGAGCCCCGTTTTCTCCGTCTGTCTGCGGGTATAGTCATTCTGGCGGTAAACGCCCTCTGTGATCCCATCGTTGAGAAAAACTGCCAGGCCCAGCCGGTCAGCCTCCTCGGCTACCGCCCGGACGGCTCCGCCGGGAAGAATCTTCTTCCAGATGAAAGTCCTCTTCTCATACCCTGCCGCCCCGTTTGAGGCGATCACCGGAAGAGTAATGTCAAGGGCCTCCATGTATTGCCTCATCATCCCCACAGGTCTTCCGCTGGCAAGCGTAAAGGCAATGCCCTGTTCTCTGAGAAGCCTGGAGAGTTCTTTTATCCCCTCTTCCATCACGCAGTCGTCCCCCACCAGGGTTCCGTCTACATCGCTGACTACCAGCCGTATCTTCGAACTTCTCTGTTCCATACTGCCTTCCCTCTCTTTATTTATTCTGTTCCAATTATATTGAAATTTTCTTTTTGCGTCTTTCTCTCTTCCGACATGTTTTGCCGTTTTTCCGACTTTTTTCTCCTGCCAATTTTACAAATGCAATAAAAAAATGCTATTTATATTTACGGTTTACGAATATAAATAGCACTTTTCAGACTTAATTATGTTTTTTCGACATTAGGTTCCCGAAACTTTTTCCTGTACTGCTTGGGAGTGTATCCTGTTTCCTTCCTGAACATGCGGATAAAATGGGAAAAGTTATCATAGCCTACCTCGGCGGCAACTGCGCTGACTGCAAGGTCAGAATGCTTCAGCAGGTGCTCAGCCTGTTTCATCCTCTTTTTAATAGCGTATTCCTTGACTGTCATCCCCGTTTCGCTCTTGAACAGGCGATTTACATAATCAGGGTTCAGGTTCAGTTTTTCGGCAATTTCCCGCCGGCTGATACCGGATTTCAGATTTTCCTTAATCAGGTTTTTAATGCGGCCTGCCATCTCCTCCCCTCTGCCGCTTCCCTCCGGGAAGGACAGGCGGTTCATCAGCTCCATGCACCGTCTAATCCAGCTGCACATTCCATCGATGGAATAACAGGCGGTCTGATAATATTTATAGATCTCCGGATCTTCAAAAAGCTGGTGCGCCTTCAGCTCCCGGTACTCCATGCAGGCAAAAAACAGCTGAAGCAGATCCTGCTGCAGAATCCGGAAGCTCATCTCATCCAGCCTCTTTTTCTTGGCCTGCTCCACCAGAAACCGTCTGAGCTTCTCAATCAGACGGTCTGTCTGCCCTGCAAAAATCATCTCGCCCCAGTCAGAAGGCAGAATCACCCTTTCCTTCCACTGCTTTTCCCTGTTTTCACCGCACATCTGCTCCTTCTTCACATACTGGATGCTGTCCTGACAGAGCACATCATCCTTGCTGAACCTGAGAAGCCCGGAATAGGTCTTCTCCATCTCCTCGCAGAAAATGTTTTCACTTACATAGCACAGGATCTGTGCGCCAAGCATCTCCCGGCAGCGCTCAACCAGACGGGGGCCCACTTCCCGGAACCGCTCCCCCTCCTTTTCATCCAGGATCACGACTACTCTGGTATAGATCACAATGACCTGGCTGGTCTGGACATTCCCCTTTACAATCCCCTTGGCCAGGTTCTGGATTGCTGCCTGACACAGTTCCTCCCCCCAGCGCTTCTGTACCTCCTCGACATTTTTTATAGTAATAAGCACCATGCGGCAGCGCGCATCTGCATCCAGATGGATATTGCACCCCTGAGCCTTCCTGCTGATAGTTTCCGGATCGTTCCTGATTCTTCCCAGGCAGACGTCCTTCCAGAACAGCTCCTTGATGGCCATGTGGTTCTCCATCCAGCAGTCCCCGTAGTCTCTTTTGAGCTCTTCCTCCTGCTTCTCTTTATACCTTTTTATCACACCCCTGGCTGCCTCCCAGAGTTCTGCTGCGTCCACAGGCTTTAAAAGGAAGTCTCCGGCCTCCAGGTGAAGGGCTTCCCTGGCTATTTTCGGGCTGCACTGGCTGCTGATGAGGATCACGCCTCCCCTGTATTTTTTCTGTCTCAGCTCCCTGATTGCCTGGACTCCCTCCTCTCCCGGCATATCTGCATCGCAGATCAGAATGTCAAACTCTTCCTTTTTGGCCAGAGACAGGGTCTGCTCCCGGCTGTAGGCTGAGGCGATCTCCGGGATCTCTTCCATCTTTCTTCCGAGAGCTAATTTCAGAGCGCGGATCGTGGCTCTGTCGTGGCTGATAATCATTACGCGCATGGTGTCTGTTCTCCGTTTCATACCGGCTGCACCTGCTATTCTTCCAGCTTCCGCCTTTCTGCAGGTCAAAAGCCGTCACAGCCGTTCCATATGATTCGGTATTATTATAACCGGAAAGGGAGGGCTTGACAATCAGTCAGTCAGAGCCTCTTCTTATCACTTACCGGCATTCTTTACACCTGGGCCAGAGCGATAAAGCACTCATAAGGCCTGAGCCTTCTTCCCGCCGCAGCCTCATAAAGGCCCCTTTCGTCAGCCTGTGAATTCTCTCCCTGTGACGTTCCGGCTTCTGTCTCATAGTTTCCAAGCAGCAGACTTGCCCCTTCTGGTATAAGCCCCGGCGGAAGCTCTGCCTCCTCCCGGAAGAAATTGCAGACCACATAGAGCTCTGTCTTCCCGTTTTCCTCCAGCACTCTCCTGTAGGCCAGAATCCGGCCGTCATCCCTGAGAAGGGCTTCAAAATGGCCTCTGGAAAGAACCGGAAGCTGCTTTCTCAGCTCAATCAGCTTTCTGTAATACTGAAAAACAGAATCTGGCTTTTCCCGATCCTCTGTATTAATCTCCCGGAAATTTTCGTTGACGCTGATCCACGGGGTTCCCGATGTGAATCCTCCGTTTTTTGTGCTGTCCCACTGCATAGGTGTTCTCGCGTTGTCCCTGGATTTTTTTCTGAGGCTTTCATAGATCTGCTCTGATGTTTTTCCCTTAAGCCTCAGCTCCTGGAATACGTTCAGCGTCTCGATATCACGGTACTGGCCAATCTCTGTAAAACCGGCATTGGTCATTCCGATCTCCTCTCCCTGGTAGATGTAGGGTGTCCCCCGCAGACCGTGAAGGGCCGTGGCCAGCATTTTAGCCGACAGTTTCCTTAAGGAGCCCTCGTCCCCGAGCCGTGATACGATTCTCGGCTGATCGTGGTTGTCCCAGAACAGTGCGTTCCATCCTCCCCCCTGTTCCATCCCCTCCTGCCAGGCAAACAGATTCTTCTTCAGATCGTGAAACCGGAAGGGCTGAACCTCCCACTTGTTGCCTGACGGGTAGTCGATCTTCAAGTGGTGAAAATCAAAGATCATAGACAGCTCCTGCTCTTCCCGTCTGGAATAGCGGATGCTGTTGGGAAGATTGCTGGATGCCATCTCCCCAGCGGTAATAATATCCTCATGGGGGCCGAAGGGCTCGCGGTTCAGCTCATGGTGAAATTCATGGATTCTCGCCCCGTCTGTGTAAAACCGGTGGCCGTCCCCCTCCAGATCGTCCTCATAGATCGCAGGCTTTGAGATCAGATTAATCACATCAAAGCGGAATCCCTTCACCCCCTTCTCAATCCAGAAGTTTACCACGTCATAGAGCTCCCGGCGGACATTGGGGTTTTCCCAGTTCAGATCCGCCTGGCTCACATGAAACAGGTGAAGATAATACTCGTCTGTCCGGGGCAGGTATCCCCAGGCGCTTCCCCCGAATTTGGAGGTCCAGTTGGTAGGAGGGAGCCCCTCCTTCGTCCCCTTTTTGATAATGAAAAAGTCCCTGTAGTAGGGATCGCCCTGGAGCGCCCTCTGAAACCATTCATGCTTAGTGGAGCAGTGGTTGAATACCATGTCCACCATCAGGCTGATCCCCCGCTTTTCTGCCTCTCTCACCAGCTCATCGAAGTCGTCCATGGTTCCATACATGGGATCGATGCCCCTGTAATCTGTAATATCATATCCATTGTCATACTGCAGAGAGGGGAAAAACGGAGTCAGCCACAGATAATCCACTCCCAGCTCCTCCAGATAGTCCAGCTTTTCCGTCACGCCTCTCAAATCCCCAATCCCGTCTCCATCTGAATCCCTGTAGGACTTCGGCTAAATCTGATAGACCACCTTATCTCCTAAATTGAGTTCCATTTCCTGTTCTTCCTTTCCTGAATCCTTCCTGCCCGCTGTCTTCCACTCCGTCTAACGGGTTCCGTAATTTTTCAGCTTTGTTTTTGACAGAATTACCGTAATTCCAAAAGCCAGCACCATGTCAAGCAGAATGCATACAAGATACACTAATATCTTGTCTCCCCGCATGGACAGAAACGCCGGGATTCCTCCAACTCCCACACTGTTGGCAATCACGCCGAACAGTCTGGAGATTACTCCCATGATTCCGCTGGCGAGCATGGCCCCGATAAACGGATACAGGTATTTTAAATTTACACCGAACATGGCCGGCTCTGTAACTCCCAGAAAGCCGGAGATAAAGGAAGGAATACCGATCTCACGGATTCTGGCATCTTTTCTGTTCACAAACACAAAGGCAGCTACTGCCGTTGCCTGGGCAATATTGCTCAGGGCTACCACAGGAAAGGTGTAAATTCCTCCCATGGTGGCGACGGTCTGAAGGTCAATGGGAAGCATGGAGTGGTGAAGTCCTGTGATCACTAAAAGCGGATATAACAGACCGTAAATTCCGCTGAACAGCCAGCAGAGAGAAGAAGAAAAGCCCGCCATGATGATCCCTGCCAGTCCGTCTCCAAGCATTCTGCCAAAGGGCCCGATTACCGTATGGGCCAGCAGCACCGCCGGAACCAGGGAACAGAAGGGAACCAGAATCATGGAAACCGCATCCGGAATCCTCTTCTTTAAAAAACGATAGATGAAGGAAAACACGATTCCCACCAGGATGGCCGGAATCACCTGGGACTGGTATCCTACCATATTGATGTGGAACCATCCGAAATCCCACATTTTTACAGCCTCCCCTGCCGCTTTTGCGGCCACAAAGTCGCTGGCCGGCATCAGCTGCGGGGAAACCAGAGTAATGCCAAGCACAATCCCAAGCATCTGATCTGCGTTCATCTTTCTGCACACAGACCAGGTAACACCCACCGGAAGGAAGGTAAAGATGGCCTCGCCAATCAGCCACAGAAAGCTGTATACACCGTTCCAGAACTGGTAAACCTCTGTCACTGACTTCGTTCCGCCCTCCAGCAGCTTAATATCTCCGATAATGTTGCGGAATCCCAGAATCAGACCTCCCACGATAATCGCCGGAATCAGCGGCGCAAAAATTTCGGCCAGATTGGCAACCGCTCTCTGCAGCAGGTTCATATTCCCTTTCGCCGCATTCTTGACCTCCTGCTTATCCACACCTTCCATGTGGCTCACAGCGGAAAATTCATCAAAAAATACAGAAACCTTATTTCCGATTATAACCTGGAACTGACCTCCCTGCGTAAAGCTCCCCTTCACACTCTCAAGAGCCTCAATTCCCTTCACATCCGCTTTCTTCTCATCTGCCAGGACAAACCGCATCCTGGTAGCGCAGTGGGTGAATGACACAATATTTTCCCTGCCGCCCACCAGCTCCAACAGCCTTCTGGCATCACCTGCAAACTCTGACATTTTGATCCTCCTTTTCCCTTTTCTCCGGAAAAATTCTTCTGCTTCGGGCAGAGACATGAGCGCCCTGCCCCTGCGCTGAGTTGCGCCCGTCTTTAGTTTTAACTTATACGTATATGTTTGACTATAAGTTATCATATCCGTATTTCTCCGTCAAGGAAAAAGGCATAAAAAAAAGACGCCCCTGCTATTTTCGGCGTCTTTTATAATTTATCACTTCTTTCTTTGTGCGATTTCCACAAACCGGAACTGATCCGGCCTGTGCCTTGACTCTGTGTACTGGAACAGCCTGTTATCCCTGGTATACGTATAGCTTCGTACAACAACCACCAGACCGTACTGCTTCAGATCCAGATACCTCCTGTCCTGATCCGTTGCTTCCTCCACCACAATCTCCTTGGCTGCATAGCCGATTTTCAGTCCTGCCTCCCCCTCCAGGTACTCATAGACCGACTCCCGGCAGGCTCTGAGGGGAAGGTTCTTCACAATGCTTCTCTTGAAGTAGTCGTGGTCGATAATGACCCTCTCGCCCCCTATCCTGCGCACCCGCACCAGATCATAGATCTCCTTCTCCTCGTCATCCTCAAACAGGCGGAAAATCAGCTCGGGGTCGGAGAGGATTTCCAGATTCTCAACCTCTGTCTCCGTCTTTCTCTTCAGCTGTGTGTTCAGCTCCTTAAAGCTTAGAATCTCCGCGAAGGGGAAATTCCCCTCCCCTCTTTCTACCACAACGGCCACGCGTCCTCTGGATTTCTTGATATAGCCCTGATTTTCCAGCATTCCCAGGGATTTTCTGACTGTGTCCCTGGAAACCTGAAACCGGCTCTGAAGCTCTCCCTCTGACGGAAATTCCTCCCCGATGGCATACTCTCCGCTCTCGATCTGCTTTTTCAGTGTATTGTAAACCTGTACGTATTTGCTGGACATACTGTTCCCTGACCTTTCCTGTTTGGTACGTATCTTCTGTCTACAATTTAACACCAGATGATAAAAAGCTCAACTGTTTTTGCTCGGACGCCTGATTTGAGAGATACAGCTTGCGGCTATTTTTTCAGATATTCAAGATTTACCGCATGCTCCGGCATCTGGCCGTTTATGACTCTTTCTATCTCTTTCGCCAGCATCGGCAGGATTTCATCGCCGATATCTGCGGTTCCCCCTCCCACGTGAGGCGTCACCACAATCCCCGGCGTCGTGAGGAGACTATCGTCTTCCTTCAGCGGCTCGTTTTCCACAACGTCCAGTCCTGCTCCTGCCAGCTTTCCGCTGCGCACTGCCTCAGCCAGCGCCTGATCGTCTACCAGGCCGCCTCTTGCCGTGTTGACGAGAATTGCCCCGTCCTTCATCTGACTGATCTCCTCTGCGCCGATCATATGGCGGTTGCTGTCTGTAAGCGGCACATGAAGAGAAATCACATCGGAGGTCTTTAAGAGCGTCTCCAGCGGCACATAGCGAAGCCCAAGCTCCTGCTCCCGCTCTGGAGACAGGCGGAACGGGTCATAGTACTGAACCTCCGCTCCAAAGGCCTGGGCCTTCTTTGCGGTCTGACGCCCGATATTTCCGGCTCCTATAATTCCTACCAGCTTTCTGTTCAGGGTATAGGACTGATTGATATAGGTGTTTTTGCTCCAGACACCTTTTCTCAGACTGTCCATGTGATCGATGAGATGGCGTCCTACCGCCAGCATCAGCATAACGGCCAGCTCCGATACCGCCGGAGCGTTGGCGCCGGGCGTATTGGCCACCACGACACCGTTCTTTCCTGCCGCTTCAATATCCACCGAGTCAAAACCGGCTCCCCAGCGGATAATCATCTTTAACCCCTTGTTCCTCTCGATAACATCCTGCCTTGCCTTGAAGATCCTGAGAACCATAATGTCGGCATCTGTCATCTTCTGATACTCTTCCTCTGTCTCCACCTTTGTAAGTGTGCAGTCCAGATTTTCAAACATGGCTTTCAGTCTTTCATATGTATGAGCCGGATAATTGCCGGCCAGCACAACCTTTGTCATATTTCACCGCTCCGTTTCTCTATATTCTGACTAGCATTCTGATCCTGTTTTATAACCTGCTGTCTCTGTTCTCCAGATCCTCCGCCTTCTCTAGCGAAGTTTGTCGGCTGTCTGTTCCATCAGCTCCTTAGACGGGCTCTTCTTGTCGATTTCCGATACCTCGCAGATAAGCCTGAACAGATCGACTCCCTTTTCCTCTGCCACAGCCTGGAAGGTCTTTACAAAGCTGGAGTGGCAGCCGCTGTAGCCCAGAACCACGTCAAGAGGCTTCACCGGGTTATGATAGCTGTGCTTCTCCATAGCCGGCTCCAGTCTGTTTTTGATGAAGCTTAACATGCCGTACAGATCGATTTCCTCCATCTGTCCCAGCCTTCTCATCATGGCGGCGCAGATCTCTGTCGGCAGGTTTCCTGCGCTTCTGGCCATTCCCATCAGGCCGCAGTCCAGAATATCCGCCCCGTTCTCAAAGGCGGCGATGGCGTTGGCAGCGGAAAGCCCCAGATTATTGTGGCAGTGGAAGGCTACCGGGATCGATACAGCCTCCGACAGCTTTCTCGTGTACTCGGCTACCTGCTCCGGAAGCATGGTTCCTGCTGAGTCCATGATTGTAATCTCGTCAAGACCAGCCTCCTCCAGCCGCTTTCCCTCCTCAGCCAGCTCGTCGGCTGTCAGAAGATAAGCCTTCATGGCTGAATAGTAGGCTTTCATCCCTCTCTTTTTAATGTCTGCTATTGCCTGCAGAGCGATGGATCCGTCTCCTGCATCGGCTCCCACCCTCAGGAAGGCCAGGCCGTTCTCTGCCGCCATATCTACGTATTTTTCCCTGTACCGCTTTGCGTTCAGGAACATTCCGATCTCGCTGCCCCTGTTCAGATATTTTTTCGCGATTTCCAGATACTCGCTGTCTGTCAGCGCATTGGTAAAGCCGGCCACCTCATAGGCGCCGATTCCGCCTGCGTTTCCAAACTCGATGATCGGCACTTTGCAGGAGGTAAGCCCGTCAAGCACCATATCTGTAATCTCCGCCGAAAATCCCTTGCCTACTACATTTGCCCCGTCTCTCAGGGTGCAGTCCATTAACTGAATTTTTTTCTTATTACTCATCTCTGCTCTCCTGTCATTTCCTGTAAATTTTGGCTTCGCCAATCTTTTTTTTCTTCTGTAAATATGGTATCATCCTCATATAACAAAGTCTAACAGTAATTTTTTCTTATCTTAACAAGTCAAATATTGTGATAATGGTTTTACCAGACTGCTCATGTCTGCAGAGAAAGCCAGGGGACACAGAGAAACCGGCTGCGAAAAATCAGCGCTTGGCTGGATATTCTCCGGCCAGTTCCCGGAACAGGAGGCATTATGAATCTGAAAAGTATCGAATATTTTCTGTGCGCAGTGGAGGAGATGAATATCACGCGGGCGGCCGATCGCCTGTTTATCAGCCAGCAGGCTTTGAGCAGCCACATCAAGCGGCTGGAGGAGGAGTACGGCGTCTGTCTGTTTGAAAGGCGTCCCTCCTTCCACCTGACGCTGGAGGGGGAGCAGATGGCTTTTTACGGACGGCAGATCCTGGAGGCGGAGGCAAAAATGAAGGCAGCCTTCTCTGATATCAGCGAAAACTGCCGCGCTACTCTGAACGTGGGAATCTCCCGGCTGAGAGGAGGCGTGTTCTTTCCTCTTATCTGGAAATTCTACCACCCGGAACACCCGAATATCTCCATTGAACTGACCGACGGCAACAGCGCCAGACTCGACGAACTTCTCCAGACGGGAAAACTGGATCTGTATATCGGCATCGACACCCCTCAGAGCCCAAACTTAAACCGCATTGAGCTTGCCAGGGAAAAGGTGCAGTGCTGCTTTTCCATCTCCCTCTTAAAGAGCTTCTATCCAGATTCCTGGGAGGAAATCCTTATGGATTTTTCCGCTGAAAACGGGGCGGATCTGGAGCGGATCTCAAGGCTCCCTTTTATCACGCTTCGTCCGGGCAACCGGCTGAGAAAGGGGATTGATCAGTTTTTCTCCCGCCTTTTTAAACCGCAGTTTGCCCTGGAATGCGATGAGCAGAGCCTGGTCTACGAGATGGCAAAAAGCGGGGCCGGCGCCGGCCTCCTCTCCCCTGTGGTATTCTACGAACACCGGTACGGATCAGACGACGGAAATCCTGATTTCCATGTATTCCCCATTGTAAATAAGATCCCGGAAAACATCCTCTATCTGGTTTACCGGAAGGACTATCCGCTTCCCCAGTATGCCATGGATTTCATCCAGGACGCCTCCATGGTATTCCGAAGCTACTCCAGGACCATCGCAAAGCACTATTCCATCAAAAAAGAAAAGCAGTAGGAATCTCCCGTTTTTTTCAACAAAAAAAGGCAGAGTGGAGAGAAGCCGTCCGCCGTTTTTATGTAATCGGCTCTCTCCATTCTGCCTTTTATCTTTTTCTTCCTGTCTTCTGTCTTAGTCGCCGGATTTCCAGTGGAACACATAGCTCATCAGGAATGCGGCGATGGCTGCCAGAGAACACATAATGCAGACCGGCGCCTCAAGATAATCCTGAGCCCACAGCGCAAGGCTTCCATTGACAGTCACAACTGCCGCCGTCTGTACCACGATATAGCACACGCCCAGAACGACCGCCGCTGCAATGCAGAGGACAAATATAACATTCAGCAGTTTTTTCATCTCTATCACCCTCCTATCAGCGGAAGAATTCCCAATCCCACCAGCACTCCTACCAGCACAATCGGAATACAGTAGTGGAAAATCAGAGGCTTAAACATTACGCTCACATCCTCAACTCCGGCAATACTGCTGGACACGAAGATCGGGGAGGACATAGGCGGGGAAGCTCCCTCTGTGGAAGCAAAAATTAGGTAGCAGACTACTGCAGTTACCGGCGATACTCCTACGGCAACCATGGCTGAATACGCTACCGGCCCGATGCTCACAGTAGTGGAAGTCGCGTTGAGCGGTCCTGCCACCAGGGCAATGATAAAGCCGATAATCAGAAGCATAACCACTTTCGGGAAAGTGAGAGATGCCAGGATGACAGTCAGCTCATCTCCAAATCCCGTCTCTGTGAGGGCATTGCTGCCGGCCATGGCGAACAGGGAAACAGCTCCGCAGGAACAGCATGTCTTTGCGGAAGAGCTGACCAGTTCAAACCATCCTTCCTTTGTCTTCGGGAGGAACCTGCGTCCCTCAATCATGCAGATTGCCATAATAAGAACCGGAACCCAGATGATAATGTTCATCGCTCCGACTGCATCCTCTCCGAAGGAAGCAACCGTCTCCAGAACTTTTCCGACCGGCCCTGTGATAATTACAAGAGGAATAGCGATTCCCAGGAACATGAAGAGGGAAGATCCTCCCTTTTTCACAGCCTTTCCCAGGCTCTCGATACGATCCTTCGGCACTGCCGGAATGTGGTACTTGGAAACATAATACCTGGTCAGAAGCAGACGGTAAACCAGAGTCCACAGTCCGCCGCACAGCAGAGCGAAGTAAAGATCTCCGGCTTTCACCGTTCCGGCCACTGCCGGAAGTCCCAGCATCAGGAACATGGATGAGGACGGCGGGATGCAGATTCCGAGTCCTGCGTTTCCTGTGTTCATTGTGGAGGCCACTTCTTTGGGCCATCCGGACTCCTTCATCCATGGGATGGTAATGGAGCCTACCGTTGCGGCGTTGGCGCTGCTGGCGCCGGAAACCATGCCGAACAGGGCGCTGGCGCAGGCTGACACGTAAGCCGGGCCTCCTCTGAATCTTCCCAAAATAGAGTTTAAAATATCCACCAGTCTGTGGATGATTCCTGTCTTCATCATGATGGATGACATAAAAGTAAACAGAATAATCGCTGCCATGACATCCTGTGTAACTGCATCCTTCAGGCTCGTCACAAAAGTCTGCGGTACGGTTCCGACTCCGTTAAAGGCACAGACAATCACCAGACCTATCAGCATAGCTTCCGCTATGCTTCTCTTTAAAAGCAGGTACCAGATCATGACAAATATGATATACACCAGAAAAGCTGTAATTCCGATTCCTATCACGTTTTTTATCCCTCCCCTTTTGTATTTTTTCCAAATGCTCTGTTCTTTGGACAGCTTAATCATATCATTGTGCTATCCCAATATCCAACAGTATATTTTTCAGTTTTTCACAATGTTTATGTTGTGTTTTATCCCATTTCTCTGCAAGGTGGGAGGGAAGATTTCATCTCTTTGCGTTTCTGTACACCGGCATGCCTGCGATACTGCAAAGAGGGCTCCGAGCCTTTTACGGCTCGGAGCCCTCTTAGTCTAAGATAATAACATAAAAATATCTGCTGTTTATACCCTTTCGTGCATTAATCCTCTGACTCTTTCTTCTCCCTGAAGACATAGTGGTACAGAAAACACAGCAGCCCGCTCACGGATGCTGCCGGAAAGATTACGCCGGTCACCCTCTCGAAAGCAATCATCATCTCAGGCTGCCCCAATACCAGGCAGAGGAACTGGCCAGCCACATAGATGCAGCCTCCCAGGAAAAAAATTAAAAATCCAATTAAAATAAGGTTCTGATACAGCTTCTTCATCATTTTCCATCAACCTCCTTAATGTGGTACCGGCAGGATTCCGAGACATACCAGCGCAGCAATGGCTGTAATTGGAATGACAAACCATGTGATAAGCGGCATAAATATCTTCGGCGGATCACATTCCGTCAGCCCACAGGCCACAAACAGAGCACCTGACGCAGGCGGTGATGCCCCTTCTGTAGAAGCCACTACCAGAATTGCCGTTGCGGCCGCCAGAGGATTGATTCCCACAGATACAAGAATTGCATGGGAGATCACACCTATGGAGGTGAGCGTCGCTGTGGAGGAGAGCGGACCCGCTACCACGGCAATCAAAATCAGGATAATGACAACCGTTGCAATTTTAGACAGGCTCAGTGTATTGAGAAGAGCCACAATATCATCGGAGAGACCCAGATTGCTGATAATGTTGCTGGCAGCAAATACAAACAGCAGAAGTCCTCCTGTGCTGGAAAAGTGCGGAATCAGTTCCTCCACAAACTGCGTTCTGGAGTGGAATTTCTTTTTGATGTCCTTCCAGCCAAGTCCCAGGATCACCACAATCATAAGGATCGGAATCCACACGAGAATGTTAACACTCTCAATAGCCGCAGCCCACACCTCTGAGCGTCCTGAGATGAACTCGGAGAGAGGTCCCATGTTGAGCGCTACCGGAATAATAGCTCCCAGAAATAAAAGCAGATTCTTTCCTGAGCTTCTGAGCACAGACCCCCAGCTTTCGTTGGAAGCGGATTCCGGCAGCACAATTCCGTTTTTCCTGATCACATAGTGAATATAGAGTACTCTCCAGATTACCTGGTAAATTCCCGTGATAAACAGGGCAATGTAAAGCTGTCCCTCAGAAACAGCGCCTGCCACTGTAGGAAATGCCAGAACAATGAACAGGGATGAACTGGGCGGAAAGCCTGCTCCGAGTCCTCCGTTGGCTGCAATCAGCGTGGCTGCCTGCTCTTTTTTCCAGCCAGTGCTTAAAAGCCACTGAGCCGTAAAGGCTCCCGAGGTCGCTGCATTCGGCGTATTTCCTCCTGAGAGCATTCCCAGGAATGCGGAAATAGCTGTGTTGACATATGCCGGACCTCCCTTCATTCTTCTGAACA
>JAHZAR010000004.1:64962-70315 GCA_019423835.1 Clostridiales bacterium
GTGTTCTGGAGCAGGAATGACATAAAAACAAACGCCAGGGATGCAAAAAGCACCTCATAGCTCAGCGCATACTTAATTCCTCCGAGCAGAAGCTCAGGTGCCTGTCTGCCGCCAAACAGAGCAACGACAATCATTCCGATAAAAGCAATTTCCCCGATGTTGCGCTTAACAAAAACGCTCCAGACGAGAATCAGTAAAATAAAAACCAGCATCGCTGCAAGACCTTGGCCCATTGCGATTCATCTCCTTCCCCTCTGTATCTCTTTCCTGATTTTTCTGTCAGTATTTTATCTCCGCCTGAGGCTGGCGAATTTCCCTCTGTCTATTCCTCCTCATAAGCTCTGTCGATAATCTCTACCTGCTTTTTCACCAGAGTGTCCTCTACCCACTGTCTCTTGGAGGTTCCGTTCTTTGCAGCTTCCACCTTTCCTGCATCCAGCGCCGCATACTTCTTTGCCGCCTCCAGGATCTCCGGCGCATCCTTCCTCGGAATCACGATCACTCCGTCCCTGTCCCCCAGGATAATGTCTCCCGGCATCACAGCGATATTCCCTATGGAGATCGGCACATTCACCTCTCCCGGCCCCTCCTTGTACGGACCTCCCGGTGTGGATCCGGTAGCGTACAGCGGCATTTCCATCTGGGACAGCTCCTCTATATCACGAATCGGGCCGTCCAGCACAATCCCCGCAATCTTTCTTGTATGAGCCCCGTAAACTGCCATGATCTCTCCCATCAGGGAATGAGTTCTGTCTCCATCGTTGGACACAATGATGACATCCCCCTCCCCTGCCATGTCCAGAGCCTTGTGGAGCATCAGGTTGTCTCCGGGACGGGCCTTCACTGTCAGCGCCGCTCCCGCCATCGCCTGCTTCGGGCTGCTGATCAGGCGGATCTCACTGCTCAGCGCGCAGGATCTCCCCATGGTATCGGCCACGTTTGCCGCCGGAAGATTCCTGAATTCCTCCACTAACTCCTTTGCCGGAAGGTTTCTCTTTAAAAATACTCTGTTTCCTACGCTCATTCTGTTTCTCTCCTTTTCTGATTCTTCTCGTTTCTCTTTCTTCTCTATTCTCCCGCTTTGTCCGTCTGTCCTGCCTGTCCCTTCCCGGTGCAGCCTTCCTGATTCACCATATCTCTCATCGGCGGCACCACAAACTCCGGCTTCCGGCCTGACAGATAATCGTCAATTCCCTGGGCACAGATCAGCGACGCTCTGGCAGATGCTTCCTTCGTCGCCGCTCCGATATGGGGCGCTGTCACTACATTGTCCATCTCAAGCAGCGGGTTATCCTTATCGATTGGCTCCTGCTTCAGGACATCCAGCGCCGCACCTGCGATCTCTTTTTCGTTCAGCGCCCGGATCAGCGCCTCCTCATCCACCACGCTTCCTCTCGATGTGTTGATCAGGAACGCGGTCGGCTTCATCAGGCGGAATTCCTTCTCTCCCACGCTGTTCACTGTCTCCGGGGTGGCCGGCACATGGAGGGATACGTAATCTGCCTTCTCAAACACCTCCTCGCGGCTCTCTGCCACCTCTATGTAGTCCGGCAGCTCCTTTGCGTAAGGATCAAAGGCAATTACCTTCATATCAAATCCGAGGGCCGCCTTCTTTGCCACAAGGCCTCCGATATTTCCCACTCCGATGAGTCCCAGGGTCTTTCCGTTTAATTCATGCTTCTCCACGTTAAACTTCGCGAACCGGTAGTCGTCCCTGTACAGCTTCTGAACCAGCTTGAAGTTTCTGGAACAGTGGAGCATATAGAACACGGCCAGCTCTGCCACGGACTGGCTGTTGGCCTTCGGCGCATAGAGGACTAAAATTCCCTTTTTTCTCGCCGCCTCCAGATCCACTCCGTCGAAGCCTGCCCCGTGGCGGGCAATGACCTTCAGCCTGTCGGCTGCCTCAAGGATCCGGTCTGTGATCTTGGCAGTTCTCACAATCATGGCATCGCAGCCCCTGATATCCCGGATAATGTCCTCCTCCTCAAACCCGGAGCCGTCCACCAGCTCATATCCCCTCTCAAGAAGGTACTGTCTTCCTGACTCTAAAATCGGCTGCGGAAGTAAAATCCTAAAACTCATATCTCCGATTCCTCCTCTTATCTTACTCTTCTCTGGCAGAACCGCTTTCCCCTGCTGTCTCCTGCGGGGCTGACTGCCCGGGAAATATCCGTTTTCAGATAATGTTTCCTTCTATCTATTAAGCAATACCCATGCCAACTTTTCTCAAGAACAGCCATTTTGCTTTCCATCTCTGTTTCAGTCTCCTCCTGGCGCCCCAGCATCCCCTCTTTTCCTGTTCTCTCTTGCCGTCTTGCTTTTTCTCCCGCTGCCTTTATTTAAACGGACAAAGGACAATATGTACCGTATTTCTGAGTTCTTTCCTGATGGAGTCCTTCTCTTATTATCCCTTTTTATTTCATTGGATTTTATTTTTTTACTTTACAAACCGGGGCAGTTTTTCTATACTTAAATCAATATTTTATTTCATATATGAAATATTAATTTCAAAATAACATTGCAGTAATGAAATATTTTCAGAACGGCCAGAGATTTCTCTAATATCTTTACTGTTCAGATGACACTGGTTTCAAAAAGGCTGAAGAATATTGCAGAGATTGCTGTGACAGGGAGAATTGCCATGAACCATACCGTAGCAACCATAAACCATCCGTCGGACATTGTCATTTTCGCGGCCTCAGAGACCTTTGCTGAGGCCGCAAGGAAAATTATCGCTGAGAGACACCTGGAAAGCCACATCTCCGTAACAGAGGCCACAGGAGAACAGACCCTGAGCTGTGCTCTGGAATATGCCCGGGCCGGAAGCCGTATCTTTATCTGCCGGGGGCGCAATACCAGCCTGATCGAGCACCATGTATCCGTGCCTGTCATCAATGTCCCCTATCTCTATGAGGAAATCTACAGCTCTTTTGAGGCAGCGGGAGCCCCTCCCGAGCGGGTGGCTATGGTAGGCTTTGACAAGGCCCACGACATTATGAGAACCTTCAGGCGCATCTCCGGCCTGGACGTACAGCTCATTGAGCCTAAATCGCCAGACACGATCATGGACGAGATTAAGACAAATCTGCGGCCCGGCACAGAGGCTCTGATCGGCGGTTTTTCTGTCAAGAGAGCTATTGAGGCAATCCAGGAGCTGGGACTGCGCCATATTCCTCTCATGGTAGAGCCATCCAATATCTCTCTCGCCATTGACAGCGCTCTGAGCATTCTTTCTTCCATGGAGAGAAAGGATGAATACCTGACCACCATATCCACTACCATCAACAGGATTTCCAATGCCGTGCTGAGCTTTGACACCTCCGGCAGCCTTCTGTTCTCCAATAAAACGGCAGAACGGATGCTTCCAACACTCAGGGACTGTCTGTTTTCAGGCGAAGCAGAGAGTTTTCTTCATATCGGCCGCCGCCCCATTGAGGGAAGGGCAGAGCTCCCCAAAAAACAGCAGATCCTCCGCCTAGGCGGAAAAACTTACGTGGCCGAGTACCTGCCGGTGATTGTGAACAGAAGGCTGAAAAGCATTGTAGTCATCGTCTCCAGCGAAAACAGCATTCAGTCTGCCGAAAAGCGTCTGCGTCTGAGCAAGAGTGAGAGGGGATACACGGCGAAAAGTCATTTTGAAGATATCATCGGGGAGAGCCGTGTTCTGAAGGACACCATCCATCTGGCCAGGAAATATGCCCGCTCCCAGAGCTCTGTTCTCATCACCGGGGAGACGGGCACCGGAAAGGAGCTGTTTGCCCAGAGCATTCACAACGAAAGCTCCCGGGCAGACGAACCCTTTGTGGCCATCAACTGCGCAGCTCTTCCCCAGTCTCTTCTGGAAAGTGAACTGTTCGGCTATGTGAAGGGCGCCTTCACAGGCGCCAACAAAGAGGGAAAAATGGGGATTTTCGAAATGGCCCACAGAGGGACTGTTTTTCTGGATGAAATCGGAGAGATGGATTTGAACGTACAGGCAAAGCTCCTGCGCGTTCTTCAGGAGAGAGAGGTCTGCCGCCTGGGCGATGATCGGATCATCCCAGTGGACATCCGCGTTGTCAGCGCCACCAATAAAAATCTGTATGAGCTTGTGGAGCAGAAGCTGTTCCGGGAGGATCTCCTGTACCGACTCAACGTGCTCGAGCTGAACCTTCCTCCCCTCCGAAGCCGGACAGGCGACGTCCCTCTCCTTGTAAATGCTTACATGAAGCGGCAGAACCGTCCCGTCACCTTTCTCCCTGACGCCATAGAGCTGCTCTCACGGGAACCCTGTCCCGGCAATGTGCGCCAGCTCTTTAACCTGCTGGAACGGATCGTCACACTGTCCGACGGCAGCGAAATCTCAGCCTCATGGCTTAAAAGCATCTTCTCCTTCTCCGGAAAAGCCGAGCCGCTTCCAGGCCTCCTGGAGGATACCGTAGAAAACTGCGAACAGACAGAAATCGAACATGCTCTGAAAAAAAATCATGGGAACCGTGCAAAGACAGCAAAAGAACTGGGTATCAGCACAGCAACCCTCTGGCGGAAAATGAAAAAATATGGCCTGTTTCCCCAATAGTCCCACCCGCCTCTCTTTCGGGTATTTGCCACAATTTCCACAGAAAAATTCCATTTTTTCTATGCAGAAGCGTTTAATTTCATCGCTGCAGCGTGCAGAATAATAGAAAATTACACATATTTTTCCAAATTTTATCCTTTTCATTGTTCCATATTTATAGTAAAATATTTTTTAGCGACTTTTTACAGTATTGATTTTATCAATACAAGACAAACAATATGGAGGGAATAAATATGACAACAATTCTTCTCGGAATGGGCCTGCTGCTTCTTACACTTGCCGGCTTTTCTCTGTTCAGCATGAAGGCTCCAAAGGGTTCTGTGGCCATGTCGGGGCTGGCGAACGCTGCAGTGGCTACCTTCCTTGTTGAAGCAGTGCACAGGTATATTTCCGGCGACCTTCTCGGCATTGCCTTTCTCGGTGAAATCGGCTCCGTAGCCGGAGGTCTGGGAGGAGTGGCTTCCGCTATTCTGATTCCCATCGGTATGGGAGCCAATCCCCTGTTTGCCGTAGTTGCAGGTGTGGCAGTAGGCGGCTACGGAATTCTCCCTGGATTTATGGTAGGATACCTGACCGGATTCCTTGCCCCTGTCATTGAAAAACACCTGCCGGCTGGTCTCGACACTATCCTGGGGGCTCTGATTCTGGCTCCCATTGCCCGATCCATTGCCTTCTTCACCGATCCGGTTGTAAACGCAGCTATGGGCTATATCGGCAATACGATCACAGCGGCAACAGAGCAGTCACCGATTCTGATGGGATTTCTGTTAGGCGGTATTATCAAGATGATCT
>JAHZAR010000004.1:70325-72297 GCA_019423835.1 Clostridiales bacterium
TGCACCTCTCCGCTGAGCTCCATGGCTCTCACTGCCATGCTGGGCCTGACAGGACTTCCCATGGGTATCGCAGCCATCGCCTGCTTCGGCGGATCCTTCACCAACGGAATTATCTTTGCCCGCCTTCATCTGGGCAATAAGAGCAACATCGCAGCTGTTATGCTGGAGCCTCTGACACAGGCGCACATTATTACAAGACATCCCATCCCTATTTACGGCTCCAATTTCTTCGGCGGCGGAATGGCCGGAATAGCCGCTGCCATGCTGGGTATTATAAACAATGCTCCTGGAACTGCATCGCCTATTCCGGGCCTTCTGGCTCCATTTGCCTTCAATCCACCCGGAAAGGTGATCACAGCACTGGTTCTGGCTGCTGCAGGCGGTTCTATCGCCGGTTTTGTGGGCAGTATTGTATTTAAACGCTTTGACGATCAGAAAAAATCTGCTGAGGCTGCATAGCCTGACAGCTTCCGCCCTGATTTTGCGGGAAGCTGCTCAAAAAGAGAACGACAGACATAAAAAGTGCTCTGAAAGTACGGGAGAAACAGCACGGCAATCTTTGCCGCTGTGACTCACATTCTCTCAGAGCACTTTTTTATAGACGAATTCTCTCTGCCTGCGATTTTTCTACTGATTGTTCTGTGTCATTTCTTCTATGTGTATTTTCTTTCCGCCCTCTATCAGCCGTTTAATCTCCGGATAGTCTGCTGTTTTAGTCCCCGCCATGGCCACAAACGAAAATCCGTCCCCGGCAATGACCATGGAGTCTTCTGACGCAATCACAGTATTGACATTTTCATAATTATAGGAAGTTGTATACTCTTCTGTCCTGACCTTAAACCCTTTCTTAAAAAATACAAGCTCTTTTTCCAGACCATCAGCCTTACCCCTCAGCATCTTCCACTCACGGCCTGCAGCCTTTCTGAGTGATTTTTCACTTCTTGCCTGCCTGTTTTTTATAAAGTAATGGGCTGCGCAGACACCGGCCAGGGCTGCCTCGATAGCAGCATAGACAGCAAACGGGAGAGCTGCCTCCTTCAGTGAAATATTGATAAAGGTAAAGCCTGCGCTCACGCACAGAAATACGATAAGGTACATGCTGAAGGGATATTTCTCACGCCCGCTCTTCAGCCGGTTCCATTCTGCGGCCTGATACAGACGGTAAATCCCCTCCTCACTCTCAAGCACTCTGGCTCTGGGAGCGCCCTCCTCAAGCTCCAGAAAGGTTCCCTCCTCTATTTTCTTTCTGATGAACACCTCAAATTTTTCCGGCTTTCCCTCCAGAAAATGTTTCTTTTCCAGAATTATCCGTTTTCCTGTGCTCATATTGAGGATAAAGCGATCTTCCTCGCATTCCACGCTCCTGATTCTTTTATAGGATATATCCAGCCTGGAATCCTCTGATTCCGTATACATGCTCCCCTCTCCAAACCAGATATACTGGCGAAGTGACTGACGCACCTCTGGGTTCTGCGCATTTTTCCTGGACGCCGTCCAGGCAGACAGAAATAAAATTCCTCTGGATACTGCATAAAACAGAACCGCAATCACCGGCCACAAGACAATGGCCGCAGCACCTGCAAAGTTCAAATACCCCGAAAGCTCCCTGGATACAAACAGAGAAACCGCAGCCCACACAGCAATCTCAACCCATCCGGCAGGCCTGAACGCCCCCCTGGCGGCCATATCCCTTGCAACGTCCGATGCCTTTCCCGATATAAATCCATCTTCTGGATCGTAAAAGACATAAAAATACCCTTTTGCCATTTTTTAGAATTCCTCCCTTGCCTATCTGATTTTCTCCCACAGTCATTATACCATATCCTCCGGATATGGCTGCCTCCGGCGGAACTCAGCGCCCGGTTTTCAGCAGCGGGTGCTGAAACCGGCATGCGCAGGTATAATGACCGTTTTTCGGTCATTATACCATATCCTCCGGATATGGCAGCCTCCGGCGGAACTCAGCGCCCGG